>JAYTHM010000539.1:0-25165 GCA_043732645.1 Frankiales bacterium | reverse complement strand
GCGGCTCGACAGCACCCGCGCGCCTTCGCCAAGGCCGACCCGCGCCTGCTCACCGGTGTCTACGCCGCCGGCAGCTCGGCGCTGGCCACGGGTGCCGCCGCGGTTCGGGGGCTGGCCCAGGCCCGACATACAGCCGTGGGGGTGGGGCTCGAAGTGCGGCAGGTCGTGCCGGTGCAGGTGGTCGTCGACCGCGTCGAGCTGCGCGTGCAGGAGGTGCTGGGCGCCTTCACGGTCCGGGACGCCGCCGGTGCGGTCCTGGACGCGCAGCCGGCCGCAAGGCTGGTCACCCACTTCGTGGTGCTCGTCCGCGGGAACCAAGGCTGGGTGATTGGTCAGGTTCGTCTGGTGTGAGCGTGGCAGCGGGGTTACGCGAGAGCAGCGCCGAGGGCTGAGGCCAGGTCGGGGTGGCTGAAGGTGAAGCCGCTGTGCTCGAGCACGGCCGGGGCCAGTCGCTGACCGGTGAGCACACCAACTTCGGCGAACTCCCCGAGGGCCAGCTTGAGCGCGAAACCCGGGATGGAAACGGGAAGCGTCGGACGGTGCACGGCCTTGCCGAGCGCCTTAGTGAACTCCTTGTTCGTCACCGGCGCAGGGCTGACGAGGTTGACGGGGCCGGAGACCTCAGCGGTCAGCAGGTGCACGATGGCGGCCACCTCGTCCTGCAGGCTGATCCACGACAGCCACTGCTCGCCGCTCCCGAGGGGGGCACCTCCGCCGAGCTTGAACAGTGGCAGCTGCTTGCCGAGGGCTCCACCCTTGCTGGACAGCACGATCCCGGTGCGCAGGTGGGCAACCCTCGCGGTGGCGTCGGCCGGGGCGGTCGCCTCCTCCCAGGCCTGGCACACGTCGGCGAGGAACCCTTGCCCTCGCAGACCGGTCTCGTCGGTGAGGGTCGCCCCGGTGTCGCCGTACCAGCCGACCGCGCTGGCGGACAGCAGCACGGGCGTGCCGGCCGCGGCCACTGCCCTGGCCACCGCTCCGGTCCCTCGCACCCGGCTGTCGAGCACCTCCTGCTTGTACGACGTGGTCCAGCGCTTGTCGCCCACGCCCGCACCGGCGAGGTGCACCACGGCGCCGAGGTCCGCGACCGCCTCGGGCTCGAGGTGGACGCCGTCCCACCGCCGTTCGTCGACGGCGCTCGCAGGGTGTCGCACGAAGCGGACCACCTCGTGGCCGGCGCCGCGCAGGACAGGGACAAGGGCGGTACCGATGAGGCCCGAGGCCCCGGTGATTGCGATCTTCATAGGTCCGACCTTCCCGGGCCGGCCGCGCCCATGCAAGTCAGCCAGTGATGTCAGCGTCCTGCCGGCCTGGTCGTGCACCCGGTATGGGGCAGCTGGACCACGTACCGGAGGGTCCTAGAGGCCGAGCTCGGCCGCGAAGTCCGCCTCCTCGAGGCGTTCCTTGACCGAGACGAGGAAGCGTGCCGCGTCGGCGCCGTCGACGATCCGGTGGTCATAGGTCAGGGCTAGGTACACCATCGAGCGCACCGCTACGACCTCACCCAGGGTCGCGTCGTTGACGACGACGGGGCGCTTGACGACCGCGCCGGTGCCCAGGATGCCGACCTGCGGCTGGTTGATGATCGGCGTGTCGAACAGGGCCCCGCGGCTGCCGGTGTTGGTCACCGTGAAGGTCCCACCGCCGAGCTCGTCCGGGACAACCTTGTTGCTGCGGGTGCGCTCGGCCAGGTCAGCGATCTTGCGGGCAACACCGGACAGGTTGAGGTCGCCGGCGCCCTGGATGACGGGCACCAGCAAGCCGCGGTCGGTGTCGACCGCGACCCCGAGGTTCACATCCTCGTGGTAGGTCACGGTGCCCGCGGCCTGGTCGATGCTCGCGTTGACCATCGGGTGCGCCTTGAGGGCTTCGATCGCCGCAAGCGTGAAGAACGGCAGGAAGCTGAGCTTCACGCCCTCGCGGGCGGCGAAGTCGGCCTTGGCCAGGTCGCGCAGCTTGGCAACGGCGGTGACGTCGGCCTCGAGGACTGTCGTCAGCTGCGCGCTGACCTGCAGCGACTCGACCATGCGGGTCGCGATGACCTTGCGCAGCCGCGACAGGGGCTCGGTGCGTCCGCGCACGGCGGTGCGCGGCGCAGCCGCGACCGGCTGGTCGGCGAACACGGGCGCGGGCGCCGAGGTCGGCGCAGTGGTCGCGGGCGTCGCGACCTGCGGTTGGGGCGCCTCAGCCGCCGGAGCAGCAGCCGCCGGGGCGGGGGCCGCTACCGGAGCAGCCGCTACGGGGGCGGGCGCTACCGGAGCGGGCGCAGTGGCAGGGGTGCCCTGGCCCTGGCTGGCGGCGTCGAGGACGTCCTGCTTGCGGATCCGGCCACCGACTCCGGTGCCCTGCAGGGTGGACAGGTCGACGCCATGCTCGGCCGCGAGCTTGCGGACGAGCGGCGTGACGTACGCGCCCTCAGCACCACCGGCAGGGGCGACAGGAGCCACGGGCGAGGGTGCTGGCGGCGGAGGCGGGGTGTCATGTGCAGCCACCGGCGAGGGGTCTGGCGCCGGGGCGGGAGGAGCGACGAGAGCAGCGACGGGCGCAGCCGGCGGCTCTGGGGCGGCGGCCGGCTCGTGCGCGGACGGCAGCTCTGGCGCGACGGCCGGCTCAGGCACGGACGGGGGGGCAGCCCCGGGTTCGGCTGCGGGCGGAGCGGGCACATCGGGCACATCGGGCGGAGCGGGGGCCTCAGCCGCGTCACCGATGACGGCCAGCTCCACGCCTACCTCGACGGTCTCGTCCTCCTGGACCTTGATGGACGTCAGGATGCCCGCGGCGGGGGAGGGGATCTCGGTGTCGACCTTGTCGGTTGAGACCTCAAGCAGCGGCTCGTCGACCTCGACGCGCTCGCCCTCCTTCTTCAGCCAGCGGGTGACGGTGCCCTCGGTGACGCTCTCACCGAGGCGAGGCATGGTGACGGAGACGGCCATGGGATGCGCGGGTTCCCTTGTTCAGAGGTGGTGAGCGGTTAGGAGTGGCTGTGCAAGGGCTTGCCGGCCAGCGCGAGGTGCGCCTCACCGACGGCCTCGGACATGGTCGGGTGCGGGTGGATGAGCTGCGCGACCTCGGCCGGCAGTGCCTCCCAGTTGGTGATGAGCTGGGCCTCGGCGATGAGTTCGCCGACGCGCTCGCCGACCATGTGGATCCCCAGCACAGGACCGTCCTTCTGGGCGACGACCTTGACAGCCCCCGCCGTACCGAGGATGCGAGCCTTGCCGTTGCCCGCGAGGTCGTAGGTGGCCTCGATGACGTCGTAGCCCCGCTCGGTCGCCTGCTTGGCGGTGATACCGACGGAGGCGACCTCAGGGTGGGAGTAGGTCACGCGAGGGACACCGTCGTAGTCGATCGGTGTCACGGGCAGGCCGGCGAGGCGCTCGGCCACGAGGATGCCCTCCGCGAAGCCGACATGCGCGAGCTGCAGCGTCGGGATCAGGTCGCCGACTGCAGAGATGCTGGGCACGGAGGTCTGGCAGTAGGCGTCGACCTTGACGAAGCCGCGCTCGACCTCGACGCCGACCTGCTCGTAGCCCAAACCTTCGGAGACCGGTCCGCGACCGACGGCGACGAGAAGCAGCTCGGCGTCGATGGTCTTGCCGCTCTCGAGGTGGACGCGGATGCCCTCCTCGGTCTTTTCGACCTTGGAGAAGCGGACCCCGAGCTCCTGCTTGATGCCGCGCTTGCGGAACGCGCGCTCGAGCAGCTTGGAGGAGGACTCCTCTTCGAGGGGTACGAGGTGGGGCAGCGCCTCGACGATGGTCACCTCCGCGCCGAACGAGCTCCAGACGCTGGCGAACTCGCAACCGATCGCGCCGGCACCCAGGATGACCACGGACTCGGGGATGCCGTCGAACGCCAGCGCGTCATCGGAGGTGACGACGCTGACGTGGTCGATCTCCAGGCCCGGCAGCGAGCGCGGGACGGACCCGGTGGCGAGCAGCACGTGCTTGGCCTCGATCCGCCGGCCGTCCACCTCAACCGCAGTGGGGGAGACGAGCTTTCCGGTGCCCTGCACGACCTCGATCTTGCGGGACGTGACCAGACCGGTGAGGCCCTTGTAAAGCCCTTCGACGACCTTGCCCTTGTAGGCGTTGACGGCAGCCATGTCGACCGACTCGAAGGTGCCGTTGACGCCGAACTGGGCAGCTTCCTTGATCACGTCGACGGTCTCGGCGGAGTGCAGCAGGGCCTTGGTTGGAATGCAGCCGCGGTGCAGGCAGGTGCCGCCGACCTTGTCCTTCTCGACCATGACCACGGTCATGCCAAGCTCAGCGGCGCGGAGCGCGGCGGCGTAACCACCACTGCCCCCGCCCAGGATCACGAGGTCGACGGTGTCAGGCTGGGTCACTGCTGCTCCTTCTGCACGGCCATGCATGGCATCCTTCCACTCACCACTTACAGGTCGCGAGCACCCCCGTCCGATTCCCGGTCGCGTTGCCTGTCGAGCACACCCGAGGAGCCCGCGTGGGTCTGTTCAGCCGCAAGACTCGCCCGGGCACGGTGCGTTCGGCCGCCGACGGTGACCGTGACCACCTGGAGGCCTTCGCGACGTCGCGGACCGGGGTCGAGGGGTTCGTCGAGCCGGAGACGCCCACAACGGCCACGACGTTGGTGCTCGTCGCGCTCGACGGCGAGTGGACCCGCCGTCGGGTGCCGTCGGCCAAGGCCGCCTTCGATCTCGGCCGCACGCTCGGGTTGCCGGTCTACGACGTGGCCGCGACCGGCTACCCGTCTCGGATGCGTGAGTGGACGGCCGCCCGGAAGGCCGCCGGCGAGCCACGCTCGCAGTAGGCCCGTCCAGGCAGCTCGCCACAGCCCGGCTACGCCGACACGGCCGGTCCCTCGTCAGGGGGGCCGGCCGTCGAGTCGGTGGGGTCGGTGGGGCCGGCTAGCGGTGATGCCGGGCAGAGGTCTTCTTGGCCGGCTTCGCGTGCTCGGAATTAGCCGGCTTGGCGGCCTTCTGCTTCGCGGGCCTGGGGCTCTCGGAGGCCTCGGGGGACTCGCTCGCCTCGGGGCTCACGCTGCCCGACGAGCCGTCGGCACCGCCCTTGCCGCAGTTGGAGTGCGCGGCCTCGGAGACGGCCTTGCCGTGCTCGCGGCCCTTGGCGCTCTTGTCGTGGGCGACCGAGGAGACGTACTGGCCGTGGCTCATCGCCACTGGGCAGGTGCTCGTCGGCGCGGCGACGGCGCTGGGGTCAGGGCTGGCGCTGGGGTCAGGGCTGGTGCTGGGGTCAGGGCTGGTGCTGGGGTCAGGGCTGGTGCTGGGGTCAGGGCTGGTGCTGGGGTCAGGGCTGGCGCTGGGATCGGCAGTGCTGGACCGGTCCGGGCTGGCTGTCGCGACGACGGTCGAGTTCGCTGCGGGCAGGAAAGACGTGGGGCCTACGACGGCGACGGCAGTCGTGCCGCCGATCGCAGCGGCAGCCACGACCAGGCCGAGGACCTTGGCCTTGGCGGCGGCGACGGTGAGGGCCTGCTCGAGCACGGGGTTCTCCAGGTCTGTCGGGGGGAGGGTCCCACTAGGCTTCGTCGCCGGGAGGGGTCGCCTTGAGAGGCAACCGGGTGATCCCGGTCCAGGTGTGGCTCAGGTATGCGCGGGTCAGGGCTGCAGGTCTTCGAGTAGCTGCACGAAGGTGCGGACGGCTGCGCCGGTGCCGCCGGTGTGCGTGTAGCCGTAGGCAGCGCCGGTGTTAAAGGCCGGCCCGGCGATGTCGAGGTGGGACCAGGTCACGCCCTCGGTGACGAACTCCTGCAGGAAGAGCCCCGCTGTGAGCATCCCGCCCTCGCGGGGGCCGGTGTTGACCATGTCGGCAATCTCGGAATCGAGGCCCTTGCGGAGGTCGGCCGGCAACGGCATGCCCCACATCGACTCGCCCGCGACGCCCGCGGCGGCGACCACCTGCTCTCGGAACGCGTCGTCGTTGGCCATGACCCCGGCGGTGCGGGAGCCCAGGGCGACGAGCTGCGCGCCGGTGAGGGTCGCCACATCCAGGACGTAGTCGGGCTCGTCCTCGCACGCGCGGGCGATGGCGTCGCCCAGGATCAGGCGGCCCTCGGCGTCGGTGTTGTTGACCTCGATCTTCTTGCCGCCCCGCATGGTGAGCACGTCGGAGGGGCGAATCGCGGTGCCGGACGGCATGTTCTCAGCCATCGGGACCCACGCCTCGACGTTGACCTTGAGGCCGAGCTCGGCAACGGCGCCCATGGTGGCGATGACGGCGGCGGCGCCGCCCATGTCGGACTTCATCTCCTCCATGCCGGCAGCCGGCTTGATGGAGATGCCGCCGGAGTCGAAGGTGATGCCCTTGCCGATCAGTGCAACGGTGGTAGTCGCACCGGCCGGCCGGTGCGAGCAGTGGACCAACCGGGGTGGGTTGGCAGAACCCTGGCCGACACCGAGGATGCCGCCGAAGCCGCCCTTCTTGAGGGCCTTCTCGTCCAGGACCTCGACGGTCAGCCCGACGCGCTCCGCCAGGGACACGGCCTCTGCGGCGAGCTCAACGGGGTGCAGGTGGGAGGGCGGGGTGTTGACGAGGTCGCGGGCGAGCTTCACGGCGGCCGTAACAACCTCGGCCCGGCGCAGCACGGCCTTTGCCTCGCGGCCCAGGCCGGTGAAGACGGTCAGTGTCGTCACGGGCTGCTTGTGCTCAGCGAGCGAGGAGCTGCGGTGCGCCGTGAAGGCGTAGGCACCGAGCAGCGCGCCCTCTGCGACGGCGCGTAGCGAGTTGGTGTCCTCCGCCGGCAGCGCCAGCGCGGCTGCAGAGGTCCCGCCGAGCCCGCGGGTGGCGGCGCCGGCAGCGCGCCGCAGCACCTCGGCGTCGTACCGCTTGCTGACGGGGCCCAGGCCCACGGCCACCACGACGGGAGCCTTGGTGGCGCCGAGCGAAGCGAGGCGGGTCACCTCCTCGGCCTTGCCGGTTGCGCCCAGGCCGACCAGCGCGGGCAGCAGGCTCTTGCCGAAGGCTGCAGCCACGGCCTGCGAGCCGGCGGCGAGGACGAGCCCTTTTGGCCCTTGCGCGACGCCGATCACAAGAGCGTCGGTCTTGACGGTGGCGGCCTGGCCGGTGGTCACGGAGATACTGGTCACGAGCGGGAGCCTACCTGCGCTTGACTGCCAGGTATGAGCGTCCACACGTGGGTCACTGCCCGGATACCCACCGGGGTGGTGCACCTCGACGTCGCCGGCTGCGGCCGGATCTCGCAGGCGGCACTCGACGCGCAGGTCACGCACCTGCGCCTTGAGGCCGAGGTGGGCGGCTACGTCGCGGAGACTGCTGCGGCACCGGTGGTGGACGGTGGCCGGGCGGCGCTCGCGGCAATGGTCGGGCTGGCCGGGGACGACGCGTCGTTTAGCGAGAGCGCGGCGGTGTCGTTCGCGACCCTGATCGACGCTTGGCCGCTCGAGCCGGGAGCCCGGATCGGCACCCTCCTCAGCGAGTACGGCGGCAACGCGCGCGTCCTGCGCGACCGTGCCCACCGGCGGGGCTGGCGGCTCGTGAGCCTGCCGGTGGACGAGCTCGGTCGGGTGACCGACGTGCCGGCCGACCTGGACCTGGTGACCTTCCCACAGGTTGCCAGCCAGCGGGGCGTCGACCAGCCGGTGACGGACGTTCTGCGCGTCGGTGTGCCCCTGCTGCTGGACGTGGCGCAGTCGATGGGCCAGTGCGAGGTGCCCGTGGGCTGCGCTGCGTATGTCGGGACCAGTCGCAAGTGGCTGTGCGGTCCGAGGGGTGTGGGGTTCGCCGTCGTCGACCCGGAGTGGGAGCCGCAACTGGCCGACCCGGCGACCCTCGTGCCGGCGTACACGTCGGGGGCCCGCCGCTTCGACACCCCCGAGGCGCACGTCGCCGGCCGGGTCGGCCTGGCCCATGCCGCCCGGGCCTGGTCGCCCACGCTCGTGCCGGTGACCGCTGCCGCAGGAGCGGCCGCGCGGGTGCTGCTCGAGGGTGCCGGTGGGTGGTCGGTGCGCGAGCCGGTTGACGCCCCGACCGGCATCACGACCCTGCGGCACCCCACAGCCGACGCCTTTGCGACGCGGGCCGCGCTGCTCGAACAGGGGGTGTTGGTGGGGGCTGTGCCGGTCGTGCGCGCCGACGACGTCGACGTGCCCCTGTTGCGTGTCTCGACAGCGGCGTGGGTCACACCGGGAGATCTTGAGGCCCTGGCCGGTGCCCTCGTGACGTGCACTCGCTAGCCTGACAGACCGTGACCGCCCTCAAGACGTCGCCCCTGCATTCCCGACATGTCGCCCTCGGCGCCAAGCTGGCTGACTTCGGCGGCTGGGAGATGCCGATCGAGTACCCGGGTGGCGGCGTCCTCAAGGAGCACGCCGCGGTCCGCGAGGCCGTCGGCGTGTTCGATGTGAGCCACCTCGGCAAGGGCGCCGTGCGCGGTTCCGGGGCGCTCGCGTTCGTCAACGCCCGGCTCACCAACGACCTACGGCGGGTGGGTGTCGGCCAGGCGCAGTACACGTTGTGCTGCGACCCCGAGACTGGCGGCGTCGTCGATGACCTGATCGCCTACGTCCGCAACGAGGACGAGGTCTTCCTCATCCCCAACGCCGCGAACACGTCTGCTGTCATCGGGCTGCTTGCCGCGGACGCCCCTCACGGGATCGAGGTCGAGGACCTGCACACGCGGTTGGCGGTCCTCGCCGTGCAGGGCCCGCGTTCGGCGGAGCTCGTGGCGCGCCTTGGGCTGCCGACCGACCACGACTACATGAGCTTTACCGGTTCCGCGGACATGACGGTCTGCCGGACGGGATATACCGGCGAAAGGGGATACGAGCTGCTCCCCGCCTGGGACGAGGCCGGTGCGGTCTGGGACGCCCTGCTCGAGGCGGGCCAGGACCTGGGGGTGCTGCCCTGCGGCCTCGGTTCGCGCGACACGTTGCGTACGGAGATGGGCTACCCCCTGCACGGCCAGGACCTGTCGCTGAGCATCACGCCCGTCCAGGCCACGTCCGGCTGGGCCGTCGGCTGGGACAAGCCTGCCTTCTGGGGCCGCGACGCGCTCGTCGCCGAGAGGGCCGCCGGTCCGGCCCGGTCGCTCTGGGGCCTGCTCGCCCAGGACCGCGGCATCCCGCGCTCCCACATGACGGTCCAGCGCGATGGCCGCGAGATCGGCGAGGTCACCAGCGGCACCTTCTCCCCAACGCTGCGGGTCGGTATCGGCCTGGCTCTTCTGGGGCGCGGTACGGCCGAAGGTGACGAGGTCACCGTCGACATCCGGGGGCGCACCAGCGTGATGAAGGTCGTCAGGCCGCCGTTCGTGCCGAGCCACGTCCGGTGAACGAACCGCAGACGGCCGACAAGGTCCTGCTCATCGGGATGATGGGCGTGGGCAAGTCGACCGTGGGCGCGGCCCTGGCTACCCGCCTGGGCTGGCCCTACCTCGACAACGACCTGCTGCTCGCGCGCACGTCCGGCGCGACCGCGGCCGAGGTCCTCGCCGCCGGCGGGGAGCAGGCGCTGCGCGAGGCCGAGGCCCGCGTGCTGACCGTCATGCTGGCCCTGCCCGGGGCGGTGATCGGTGGCTTGCCCGCCGGTGTCGTGCTCGACGCCTCCGACCGGGCCCGGATCCTCGCCGCCCCCAGCTACGTGGTCTGGCTCCGCGCCACCCCCGCCGTCCTGGCCCGCCGGATCGGCACCGGGGCCACGCGCCCCTTCCTCGGGGCCGACCCCCTGTCGGTCCTGCGCACGATGGCTGCCGAACGGGACGAGCTGTACGCGGCGGTGGCCGACCAGGTCATCGACGTCGACACGCTGCCCGCCGGCGCCATCGCGAACCTGATCGTCGAGGCCCTGCTCGCCCGATTCTGAGGCCGCCGGGCGTCCCGGGCTGCCGGGTGAGCTTTGCACCGGACACGCCGGCGTGTCCGGTGCGGCGGTCACAGAACAGGGCCGTTGGGCGGCCCGACATCCTCAGCCCGTCGACAGCACGACCAGGCAGACGGTCGTGGCCACCTCCGACAGGGCGCCGAGCACGTCGCCGGTGAGGCCGCCCAGACGGCCAACCGCATGGTCGCGCAGCACCCGCGCCACGGCGAGCGCGAGGCCGACGGCGACGACGGTGCGCAGTACGCGGACGGGGTCAGAGCTGGTCGTGTCGAGGTCGAGCACCGCGTAGCCCGCGAAGGCAGCCGCCACCAAAACAGCCCAAACGGAGGTGACGCCGCGCTGGACGGTGCCGGCCACCAGCGCGCCCAGCCCTTCGGGGGCCGCGGCAGGAGTGGACACGCAGGCCGCCGTGATCGCCAGCCGGCCGGTCACAACAGCCAGCAGCAGGGAGGCGGTGCCGCGACCGGAGTGCGCGCACGCGGCGAGCGCGGCGGCCTGGACGAGCAGCACCAGCACGACGGCGGCCACGCCTAGCGCCCCGACGTCCGGCGCCGTCATGATGGCCCTGGCTTCCTGCGGCCCGCGGTAGGAAGCCAGTCCGTCCGTCAGGTCGACCAGACCGTCGAGGTGCAGGCCTCGGGTCAGCAGCGCCAGGGTGGCGAGCGCGAGGGCGGCCGGGAGCAGGTCGGAGCCGCGGTGGCCCTGGCTGATCCGCATACCGTTCATGACGGCGGCGGCCACCAGCGCGAGGGCCAGCCCCACCAGTGGAGCCAGGGCCATGGCGCGCCCCGCCGTACGCCGGTCGAGGGCCTTCGGTCCTCGTACCCGGGCCACGGTCAAGGTGGTGAGAGCGAGCCGGAGGCCGTCAGCCACCGAGCTGCTCCAGGCCGGCCCGCACCAGCGCGACGGCGAGGTCGGCGCTGCCGGGGCCGAGGTCCAGGTCGAGCAGCGGCGTGAGGCCGGTGGCGGTCAGGGCCAAGCCACCGGCGGCCTCCACCGGGACTGACCCTGCGAGCCACCACCGGTCGGCGCCGGGCTGGAGCCGGGAGACGACCAGCGCCGCAGCGGCCGTATCGGTGCCGCCTCCGAGCAGGGCGGGAGTGCGGCGGGTCGCGAGCCCGTCGATCAGCCCGACGAGCCGGCCGAACGCCGGGTCGTCGAGCAGCTCCACGAGGCGGGGGACGTCCCGGGCGGCTGCCCTGGTGGAGCGGACGAGGTCACGGACGGCCACGACCAGCTCGCGCCAAGGACCCGGCCCGTCGGCGGCGGTGGTGCCGACGACAGCCACCGGCTCGAGGTCCAGCAGTACCGCGATCGCGCTGAGGGCCGCCGTCGACGGCCCGTCGCTGTCGATGACAACCAGCTCCGCCCCGGCGTCGACGAACCGGTCCGCCTCCTCGCGGCCGGCGTCGAAGCCCTGCCCGGAGCCGACCTGCACCCGCACGACGGCTCGTGGGGACTCCACCGGGTCACCGAAAACCCGCCTCAGCTCCGCCTCCAGGCGGCTCACCGCAGTCGCCTCGGCTGGCCGGCAACGACCTGCACGACTTCGTCGCTCGCCCCGGCCAGGGCGGTCGAGGCGTGTCCCAGCAGGTCCGCGAACAGCCGTCCGGAGGCGGTGGCGGGGATCACCCCCGAGCCCACCTCGGGAGCGACGAGGACGACGAGGTCGGTCACGCAGGCCCACCCCGCCAGCAGGTCTGCCAGGGCGGTGTCAAAGACGTCCCGGGCCGCGGGGGAGTCCCAGTGCCCGTCGAGCACCGAGGTCAGCCAGAGCCCCAGGTCGTCGACGAGCACGGGGCCGGTCGCAACCGTGAGCGCCGCCAAGATGTCGGAGGACTCGACCGTGACCCAGTCCGCCGGCCGGCGTGAGGCGTGTACGGCGACCCGCCGTGCCCAGTCCTCGTCACCGGGCCGGGGAGGGGCGGTCGCGACGTAGGTCACGGGCGCACCGGGGGCGAACAGGCCTTCTGCGTAGCAGGACTTGCCCGAGCTCTGGCCGCCGAGCACGAGGACCCGGCGACCCCGGGACGTGGTGTCCAGGACGTCCCCGTCCCGAGCCGCGGTCGCTCCGAGCAACGCCAGTCGACGGTCGAGCTCGTCCGGCGGTGGGTTGTGGTGACCGACATGGACAGCGATGACCCGCGTGCCGTCGACGACGGCGCCCACCTCGCGCAGCCGGTCCACCTGGGCCGGCCAGGTGTCGAGGGTCAGGTGCGACGGGAGGGGGGTGCCGGCCAGCTCGAGCAGGACGACGTCGAAGGCCCGGCCACGGACAGCTTCGAGCATCCCTGTGCGCAGGACACCGGTGTCGGTGGCGTAGAGCAGTCGGGAGCCGTCCGGTGAGCTCACGTCGTACAGGACGGCGTCGTCGACGTGCTCGGCCTCCAGCACCACGATGTCGAAGCCGCCGACCGACAGCCGGTCGCCCGGGATGACAGGGACGGTGTGCGCCTCTAGCACCGGCGCGGCGGCGGCGAGGACCGACGGGGGAGCGACGACCGTCAGGTCCCCGGTGCCCGACGCCCAAGCGCGCCAGACCCAGGCCTGCGCGAAGTGATGGTCGAGGTGGCCGTGGGTGACGAGCACCGCGTCCACACCCGACAGCGAGACGCCCTGGCGCAGCGCGGCCCGGCCGACCTCGGGCCCGAGGTCGATGAGCAGATGGCCGTCCACGAGGACCGACGTGTGCCCGCGGACGATGCCCTGGGCGAGCGCGGCCGCGCAGGACGCGCAGGAGCACCACGGGTTTGGCCAGCCGTCGGACGCCCCGCTGCCCAGCACCTGTATGCGCACCGGTCTAGCCTGCCAGCAACGACGGCGAGCAGGGACGAGAGGTGCGTGGCATGGCGTGGACGTGGCAGTACGAAGGAGTCGAGGGCCAGCCGGTGGACCTGCCTGCGGGCGCGCCGGAGCCGCCGGAGTTCCCGACGCAGTCCGATGCGGAGTCATGGGTCGGTGAGGTTTGGCGCGAGCTGCGCGAGGTAGGCATCCATGCGGTGACGCTGTTCGAGGACGACCACAAGACCTACGGCCCGATGAGCCTCGACCCGGCCTGACCCCGATACAGCGAAGGGGCGCTCTCAGGGGCGCTTGGCCGGCGAGGCTGTCTGTGCCGCATCGAGCTCGGCGGTGCCCACGAGGACGTCGTCGACGGCCTGCTTCAGGTCGGCCGGCAGGGCCGTGGCAGCGGCGTTGTCACGGACCTGCTCGGGCCGGGAGGCACCGACGATCGCGGAGGCGACGTTGGGGTTGGACAGCACCCAGCCGACAGCGAGCTGCGCCATCGACAGGCCAGCGTCGGCCGCGAGCGGCACGAGCGCCTGCACCTTGGTGAGGACCTCGTCGCGCAGCCACTGCTTGATCATGCTGGCGCCACCGGTCTCGTCGGTGGCCCGCGTGCCGGCGGGCAGGTCCGCGCCCGGCAGGTACTTGCCGGTCAGGACGCCCTGCGCGATGGGCGACCAGACGATCTGCGAGATGCCCTCCTTCTCGCACAGCGGGACGACCTCTGCCTCGATGACCCGCCACAGCGCGGAGTACTGCGGCTGCGAGGAGACGATCCGGTCGAAGCCCATCGCGTCGGCGATCTCGAGCGCCTGGGCGATCTCGGAGGCCTTCCACTCGGAGACCCCCACGTACATGACCTTTCCCGCGCGGACCAGGTCCTCGAAGGCGCGCAGCGTCTCCTCGAGCGGGGTCTCGTAGTCGAACCGGTGGGCCTGATAGAGGTCGACGTGGTCGGTCTGCAGGCGGGTCAGGGAGGCGTTGCAGGACTCGAGGATGTGCTTGCGGGACAGGCCGCGCTCGTTCACGCCCGCGCCGGTCGGCCAGTAGACCTTCGTGAACAGCTCGTACGACTCGCGCTTGTGGCCCTTGAGGGCCTCACCCAGGACCGTCTCGGCCTTGGTGCCGGCATAGACGTCGGCGGTGTCGAAGGTCGTGATGCCGACCTCGAGCGCCTCCTTCACGCAGGCGTGGGCCGCGTCGGCTTCCACCTGGCTCCCGTGCGTCAGCCAGTTCCCGTAGCTGATCTCGCTGACCTTCAGTCCACTTCGCCCGAGGCGTCGAAATTCCATGTCGCCCAACTTAGTAAGGGCGGGCCTGCGCGGCGAACGCGGGTGCGAGTTTGGCCGCCTTGGCCCTCGGAAAGCTGATCGCGCTCGGGTCACCGTCGCTTACGTAGCGGTTCTCCAGCAGCTTGGGCAGCCAGTAGGTCGAGGTGAACGCCTGGTCCCTGGTGCGCCGCCCGCTGCGGATCCGCGGCATGGCCAGAGCGTCAAACCCCTTGCTGTACGGCGACCTCGCCGGGCCTGCGCCCACGAGCAGGACCGCCTCGAAGGAGTACGCGTGCCCCATCCAGCTGCCGCAGTAGGCCAGCGCGGCGTTCCGCGGCTGCACTCCGAACAACAACGCCATGGTCGTGATGATCGCCGGTGGGACCTGGCCGGTGATGACCGCCAGGCCTTGGACCAGCTCACATTGCACGCCGGTGTCATCGAGCTGCCTGAGGTTGGCATGCGTCGCGGTGTGCTCGCCGATCTCCATGCCCAAGGCGTGCAGCTTGGCGAGGTAGACGTCCTTTCCCCGGAACGGCGCGGCATGTACGTAGAACGACGCGACCGCGTGGCCGTCACCGTGGACCTTCGCGACGGCAAGCAGGATGCCGACGGCGCTAGCCGGGTCGACGGTCCCGTCGGGAAGCTCGCCGTACTGACTGGCCGTGGAGTCGTCGAAGGTCAAGACCATGGGGCTGGCGCCTGTCGGGAGGTTGATCGTGCGCGCGACGAGGTCGGCGACGGTGACAGTTCGGTAGCCGGAGCGATAGCGCTGCTCGAGCTCGGTTCGGAACTGCGCGGGCGTCTGGTCGTAGTCGCCCTTCGCGGTGGCGAGCAGCTGGTGGTGCATCAGGACGGGGACCGCGCCGAGCTCGTCTGCGCGCACCGAGGCCGGGTTGATGGGGGCGGTGTTGTGCGTCGGCTTCGGGGGGCGGGTCGACACGCTGGTCGGGCTGGGGGAGGAGGTGCGCGTGCTCGACGCACCCGAACAGCCAGGGCAGCCAGGCCCGACGTCCGTCAACGCCAAGGCCCTCAAGGTCGCGTCGGTGTGCTGCGCACCGGCGGGCACGACAGCTGGCTGCTGCTCGACGGCAAGCCGCTGGCCTCCGGGCACTCCGGGACGCTTTCGATCTTTCTGTCCGAGTTGTCCGAGGGCACCCACACGCTGGTGGCCAAGGTCGACCGCGGCTTTCCCGGGGGAACCTCGACGACCACCCGGATGCTGACCGTCGACACGAGGCCGCCGGCCCTGACCGTCGTCGCGCCGAAGCGGACCGTGGCGATCAAGGACGCCGTCGACATGAGCGGCACCGTCCAGAAGGGCGCAAAGGTCACCGCCGTCGGCGCGACCGTCAGCCAGTCCAGCTCGACCTTCACCGCGTACTGCCCGGCGCCCCGGCCGGGGCTGCAGTCGTCGCTACCGACGCGGCCGGCAACCGGGCCGTGCGGGACGTGACCGTCCGTACGACCTACCCGAGCAACATCCGCGCGGTGCACCTGACGGGCCGTGCCTACGCCTACTCCAAGCTCCGCAACCCCGTCCTGGCGCTCGCCGCGCAGCACCGCATCAACGCGGTCGAGCTCGACATCAAGGACGAGGACGGGATCGTCAACTTCCCCTCGACGGTCCATCGCGCGCAGGTCATCGGCGCCACGACGACGTTGTACGACGCCAAGGTGGCGGCGACCGCCGTGCACAAGCTCGGCATCCGCGTCATCGGCCGGATCGTCGCGTTCAACGACCCGAAGCTGTCGACCTGGGCTTTCGCCAACGGCCATAAGGACTGGGTCGTCCAGAACCGCGACGGCAGCAAGTACCTGTACGGCTACAACAAGACGGGCTTCACGAACTTCGCCAACAAGCAGGTCCGCGACTACAACATCGCGCTGGCCGCCGAGGCGGTGAGGGCCGGCTTTGACGACGTCGTCTGTGACTACGTCCGGCGATCGGACGGTGCGCTCGCCGGGATGCGCTTTCCTGGACTCAAGGGCAACCCCGAGGACGCCATCGTCAGCTTCCTGGCACAGGCGCAGGCCGTGATCCGCCCACTCGGCGGCTCGCTCGGCGCGGCGGCCTTCGCGCAGGCCTCGACCTGCTCCATGTCGAGGGTGCAGAACGTCCACAAGATGGCGATGCACCTCGACGTGGTCATCCCGATGGACTACCCCTCCCACGGGAACAAGAGCGAATATGGCGTCCCCGCCCCCTCCGTCGGGGCGCGCGAGATCGTGCAGCGCTCGCTCGTCGAATGGAAGAAGCAGGTCGTCGGGACGGGCTGCCTGGTCGTCCCCTGGCTCCAGGACGAGAACTTCCCGAGGCGTGTACGACGTGCCGAAGGTGCAGCAGCAGATCGCCGGGACCCGGGCCAACAGGATCATCGGTTGGCTGAGGTGGTCGGTGAAGGCGACCTACCAGGGAGCGGCCACACCCCCGACGCCACCTCCGCCCTCGGGCCAGGCCGCCGCTGACGGAGTCGTCGTGGGCTACCGGCGCCGCTCCCGCTCCGGGGCAGGGTCAACTCTTCTTGCGGCCAGCTGGTCGCACTGTCGGCGGCGGCCGGCGAAAGCGTGAGAACTGCGTGGTGCGGAGCAGGCCGTAGATGACCAGCGGGCGGCGCTTTTCTGCCGGGTAGTTCAGCTTCAGGACCGCGCTGATCCGGCGACCGGTGACGACCATGTCGCCCCCGACGACCAGTAGCGCGACGACCCACACGTTGAAGGCGACCGCCGACGCGGTGAGGCTGATGAAGTTGGCGACGAACACCACCCCCGCGGTCGGCAGCAGCAGCCAGCCCAGGGTGCGGCGGCCGTCGACGGTGTCGCGGACCAGGCGACGTACCGGGCCGGCGTCACGCGGGAGCATCGCGGTCTCGTCTCCGCGGGCGGTGCCGTCCTTGATGCGCTGGCGGTTCTCGGCCTGCTTGACCCGTAGCGCCTTGGCCGCCTCGCGCCGGTTCGTCGGCGGTGGTGCGACCGGGCCGGTGCGGCGCCTGCCGGCGACGCTGCGCTTGGGTGTGGGGCGGCCTTTGGGCTCGGTCTTCTCGGTCACCTGCCCAGGCTACGGCTCCGTGTGCACGGCGCGCGCCGGACTCAGGGGAGCGCGAGCATCTGGTCAAGGGCCAGGCGCGCGTGGTGGGCGGTGTCGGGGTCGACGGTGATCCGGTTGGGGACGCGCCCGGCGAGGAGCTCCTCCATCGACCACACCAGGTGCGGCAGGTCGATCCGGTTCATCGTGGAGCAGAAGCACACCGTCTTGTCGAGGAAGACGATGGTCTTGTCCGGGTGCTGCCGCGCCAGGCGGCGTACCAGGTTGAGCTCGGTGCCGATGGCCCACGCCGAGCCGGCCGGAGCGGCCTCGAGGGTCTTGATGATGACGTCGGTCGAGCCGACGAGGTCGGCGGCCTGGACGACGTCGTACTGGCACTCGGGGTGCACCAGGACGGTGACGCCGGGGACGCGCTCGCGGACGTCGCGGACGCTCTGGACGGTGAAACGGCCGTGGACCGAGCAGTGCCCCTTCCACAAGATCATCGTGGCCGCCCTGAGCTGGTCGGCGGTCAGCCCACCGCTCGGCTTGCGCGGGTTGAAGACCACGCACTGCTCGGGCGAGATCCCGAGCTCGCGAACGGCGGTGTTGCGGCCTAGGTGCTGGTCGGGGGTGAACAGCACCTTTTCGCCCTTGGCGAAGGCCCACTCGAGGGCCCGCTTGGCGTTGGAGGAGGTGCAGATCGTGCCGCCGTGCCGACCGGTGAAGCCCTTGATCGCGGCCGTGGAGTTCATGTAGCTGACCGGGACCGTGCCGCCGGCGACGCCCGCGTCGGTGAGGTCATCCCAGCACTGCTCGATCTGCTCGAAGCTGGCCATGTCAGCCATCGAACAGCCGGCCGCGAGGTCCGGCAGGATGACCGCCTGGTCGGCGGCGGTGAGGATGTCCGCCGACTCGGCCATGAAGTGCACCCCCGCGAAGACGATGTACGGCGCCTCGGGCCGGGCCGCCGCCTGCTGGGCGAGCCGGAAGCTGTCCCCGGTGACGTCGGCGAACTCGATGACCTCGTCGCGCTGGTAGTGGTGGCCCAGGACGAACAGTTCCTTGCCGAGGGTGGCTTTCGCCACACGGGCGCGCTCGACAAGGCCCGGGTCGCTCGCCGCGGGAAGGTCACCGGGGCAGGCGACGCCCCGTTCGGAGTCCGGGTCGGACTGGCGACCCAGCATCAGCAGGGCCAGCGGGGTGTGCTCGACGCCGGGCATGAGCTCGGTCACGGGGGACTCCTCTTGTCGTCGTAGCGACGATAACCGACTGTCGCCCGCGTTGCTTCCCCACCGGCGGATCCCCGGACGCGAGGATGGTGGCATGCGCGTCGTGATGGCTCCGGACGGCTTCGGCGGGACGCTGTCGGCTGCCGCGGCGGCCACGGCGATGGCGGCCGGCTGGCGGTCGGTGCGGCCGGGGGACGAGGTGGTTGTCCTACCGATGTCCGACGGAGGACCCGGTTTCCTCGACAGCCTGCCTGGTACGGCGGTGACGATCACCGTCGAGGACCCGCTGGCCCGCCCCGTATCGGCCCGGTTCCTGCTCGATGGGACCACCGCGTACGTCGAGTCGGCGCTGGCCTGCGGGCTCGACCTGGTGGACGCCTCCGAGCGGGATGTGGGGGCGTCGACGACGTACGGCGTCGGCCAGCTCGTGCGGGAGGCCGTCGCCGCGGGAGCCTCCACGGTGGTGGTCGGGCTCGGCGGCAGCGCGACGAACGACGGCGGCTCGGGGTTCCTCGCGGCCCTCGGTGGCCGCTGGGAAAATGCCGCCGGTGAGCGGCTGCGCCCGGGTGGACTGGCGCTCATCGACGCGGCACGGTTGGTGGGCAAGCCGGTCCTGGCCGGCGTCGAGCTGGTCGCGGCGACCGACGTGGACGCGCCCCTGCTCGGGGCTTACGGCGCGTCCGCGGTGTACGGACCGCAGAAGGGCGCCACCGCTGTGGACGTCGCCGCCCTCGACAGTGCCCTGGGCCACTGGGCGGACCTGCTGGAACGCCATCTGTCCGTCGCTGCGCGCGACCTGCCCGGGGCCGGGGCCGCGGGTGGGCTCGGGTTCGCGATCCTCGCACTGGGTGGGACCCGCGTAGCCGGCGTCGACGTGGTCGCGCAAGCCGTGGGGCTGGCCGACGCGATCGCCGGAGCCGACCTGGTCCTGACGGGGGAGGGGTCCTTCGACGGGCAGTCCCTGCGCGGCAAGGTCGTGGCCGGGGTCGCCCGCGCCGCGCTCGCGCAGGCCCTACCCTGCCTCGTGCTGGCTGGGCGGGTGTCGGTCGGCCGGCACGAGGCGGCCGCCGCCGGCGTCGTGGCATCGCACAGCCTGGTGAAGGCGTGCGGGAGCAAGCGCGCCCTGACGGACCCGGCCGACGCCCTGGCCGAGCTGGCCGCCGGCGTCGCCCGGGAGTGGGGTGTCTGACGGTGGGGCGCCTGGCTGCTCAGCGTGTGACAATGGAATCGACCGGCGTGCGAGCGCGTTGTTCGCTACAACCGCGAACGTAGAGGAGAGGCACCCATGACCGAGACCACCACCGAAGCCCCCACCGTCGAGGCCCCCGCCGCCGAAGCCACCGCAACCGGCGTCGTGCTCACCGACCCGGCCGCTGCGAAGGTCGCGTCGCTGCTCGCCCAGGAGGGTCGTGACGACCTTGCGCTCCGCGTCGCCGTCCAGCCCGGCGGCTGCAGCGGCCTTCGCTACCAGCTGTTCTTCGACGAGCGCTCCCTCGACGGCGACGTCAGCCAGGAGTACGGCCCCGGCGTCAAGGTCGTGACCGACCGGATGAGCGTCCCGTACCTGTCGGGCGCCACCATCGACTTCGTCGACACCATCGAGAAGCAGGGCTTCACGATCGACAACCCCAACGCGGGCGGCTCGTGCGCCTGCGGCGAGTCCTTCCACTAGTCCGCGGCTGCTCACGGCCGGAGCGCGTCAGTAGCGGCGAGCTTCACCACCTGCCCGACGTCCCCCAGCCTCTCGCTGTCAAGGTCAGGACAGTGAGAGGCGTCTTGTCGCCGGGTGAGGTCGAAGACCTTGCGGCCGGCGAGCGGGAACTGCAGCGGCACCGCGACCGTCTTCGCTACCGCGTTGGTGGTGCAGGCGAGGCCCGTGGGCCGGGCGTCGGCCTCAAGCTGGACGTAGACCGTATCGGTGCTCTCCTTCACCAGCGGTGTGATGTGCGCGTGGGGGTAAGAGCTTGAGTCGCTGTAGCCGAGCACGAGCTGGTCCGGGCCGGCGCCGGCCTTCGCGGCGTCGAAGCCGAAGGGGACACGGGACGGGGCCGAGCGGGCCGAGCCGGGCCCGCCGGGGCTCGAAAGCGGCTCCACCGGGGGTATGAGGAACTGCTTCTGGACCGCCACCACCGCGAGCGGTGCGGCGGTGTCCTTCACGTCGAAAAGCCACGACGGCACAAGGACCCTGCCGGGGCCGGTGAGGGCCTACAGCGACAGGCCCAGGTGCTTACCGGTGACCTCGATCGGGACGGGCGCGAGGCAGCTTTTGGCGTCCGGGCCGATCGGACAGATCGCCAGGGGGTGGAGCTCCGGGAGAGCGTCGAAGACATTCCTGGCGCTCACCAGCGGGTAGCTGTCGGCCTTCGAGGCGTTGCCGAGCCAGCCGTTCGCGGACTGGACGACGTGCGTGCGGTCCACGACCACCCGGGTGGTGAGCCCGACCCTCTGGAGACCGCCGACCCTGCGGGTGACCGTCACCGACCCGCCGTACCCGGTGGTGGTGATGGTGCCACCGCTCAGGCCCAGGGCCTGTAGGAGCGGCGCGGCCGCGGCCGTCACGGACCCCTTCGCGGGCGGACACCGCAGATCATCGGGCTGCGGACGACCGCGTCGGGGACAGAGCTGGGCGTGTCGATCGGTGGGGGCGGGTCAACGGCGGTCCCCGAGGTCCCCGACACCGCAGTTCCCGTCGGGCCGCTGCCCACGCTGCCTGCTGCCACGCCGGGTGCGGCTACGGAGCAGCCGATGCCCGAGAAGACGGTAGGAGCGCCTGAGCTCGCGATCCATTGGTCCGTGCTGCAGTGGGAGTACCACCAGCCCTGGCCCGCCTCCCCGGATCCGAACAACCCCCGGGCGCGCCAGCCCGAGCTGGTCCGCACCGGCGTACCCGCCCTGAAGGCCTTGGCGAGGCGGGCCACCACGTCCGCGTCGGCCGAGCCGGACGTGAGGGTTCAGGCCGCAGCGTCGGCGGGCGCGCCGGTCGGGAGCGTCCCGACCAGCGTGTAGCCGCTCCCGCCGGACGCGGTCGCCGACCACGGGGCCGCGTCGAATGAACGGCCCGCCGCGAGGTGCAGCGGACGCGGGCCCTGACTGCCGAAGGAGGACACCAGGGCGGCCGTGACGCCCACGGCGACGACGAACGTGCGACCGGGGCGAAGACCTTGGCACGCGATGTCCTGGAGATGGGATGCAAGGCGGCGGTCCCGGGTTTCGGGCAGGAGGCTAGGGCAGGCCTCCCTCACACAGATCAGTAGTCGTCGAGGCCCGCGACGGTGACAAGGAGGTCCTCGGTGATCTCGACCGGGAGGGCGCCGAAGGAGAACGGCAGTCGGTCCAGGGGGATCCTGCCGAGCGGGACGCGCGGCAGGGGAAGTGTCGCCATGCGCTGCGTGATTTCGACGGTGAGCTCGATGACGGAGCGCGAAAGGACCGAGGCGACCTCGCGGCAGTCGTTCGCGAGGTCCACGATCGAGGTGGCTTCGGTCTCGGACGGAACCGGGGTGTGGAGAGCCATGTCACCAACGGTAAGCCGTTACCAACCGGCACCCCACACCTACCCGTCAGTAGTGTTTGCAGCCGAGTGAGGTCGCTCACTCGGGCTGCAAGGCGCCAGTTCACTAGGGTGGCTCGATGCGCATCGCCGTTACCGGGTCCATCGCGACCGACCACCTCATGACCTTTGCGGGGCTGTTCAGCGAGCAGCTGCTCCCGGACCAGCTCGCCAACCTGAGTGTCGTGTTCCTCGCCGACGGCCTCGAGGTACGTCGAGGCGGCACCGGCGCCAACATCGCCTTCGGGATGGGGGTGCTGGGGCAGACGCCGTACCTGATTGGCTCGGTCGGCAAGGACGCGGCCGAGTATGTCGGCTGGCTCAAGGACCACGGGGTCGACACCGCGGGCGTCCGCACCAGCAAGACCCTCAACAGCCCGCGGTTCACGGTCACGACCGACCAGGCGCAGAACCAGATCGGCAGCTTCTACCCGGGCGCGATGTCAGAAGCTGCGGGCATCTCCCTCGACGACGTCGATGTCGACCTCGTCCTCGTCAGCCCCAATGACCCTGGCGCGATGCTGCGGCACACCGCTGAGTGTCGCGAGCGGTCGGTGCCTTTCGCCGCCGACCCGTCCCAGACGCTCACCTTCCTCGACGGCGAGGCGATCACCGCCCTCATCACCGGCGCGACGTACCTGTTCACCAACGAGTACGAGGCGGGCCTCGTGGCCGCGAAGACCGGCCTGTCCGACGCGGAGATCCTCGAGGTCGTCGGCATTCGCATCACCACGCACGGCGCCAAGGGCTGTGTCATCACCCGCAAGCGCGAGCCGGACCTGCACGTCGGCATTGCCGAGGCAAGGGTCGTCGCCGACCCGACCGGCACCGGCGACGCCTTCCGGGCCGGTTTCCTCACCGGTCTCGCCTGGGGCCTGGACCTCGAGCGCGCCGCTCAGGTCGGGTCGCTGCTCGCTACGCACGTCGTCGAGACGGTCGGCACGCAGGAGTACACCTTCACCTCAGCGTCCTTCCTGGCTCGCTTCCAGACCGCGTACGGACAGAGCGCCGCCGCTGAGGTCGCCCCGCACCTGGCCTGACGAGCTGTCGGGCGGTCGTACGCGCCGGTCAGACCAGTCGACGCACGGTCCAGCTCGACCCCGTCCCGCCTTCGAAGGCCTGACCCCGCATCCGGCACCACGCCGCGAGGTCTGGCCCGGCCGCAGGGTCGTCGGACAGGACCGTCACGGCCTGCCCCACCTCGACCGTGGGCAGCGCCCTGGCCAGCTCGATCACTGGGACCGGGCAGGGTCGTCCGAGGCAGTCCAGTAGCAGCGTCACGTCAGCCTCAACGTCCGTCCCGGCCTCGGGATGCCCGAGGCTCACAGGTCGTTGACGCCGGCCTGGGCGCGCAGCCGGGCGACCAGCCGCGGGACAACGGCCAGGAAGCGGTCAACGTCCTCAGCCGACGTCTCCCGCGACAGGGAGACCCGCACGTTTCCGTGGGTGAGGACTCCCATGGCGACCAGCACGTGCGACGGCTCGAGCGTCGAGGACGTGCACGAGGAGCCGCTCGACACCTCGAACCCGAGGGCGTCGAGCTCGCGCACCAGCGCCTCACCGTCGAGGTACAGGCACGAGAACGTCACTAGGTGCGGCAGCCTGATCAACGGGTGACCGACGACCTCCACGTCCGGGACCAGCGCCACCTGCTCGCGGATCCGGTCCACCAAGGACCGCAGCCGGGCGTCCTCCGCGGCGCTGTCAGCGACCACTGCCTCCAGTGCGACGGCGGCGGCCAGGACGGCGGGCAGGTCGACCGACCCCGGCGCCCGCCCCCACTCGTGCTCGTCCTCCGGCCACGGCGAGCGGAAGCGCACGCCGGTTCGGACTGCCAGCACCCCCGCTGTTCCGCCGCCCCACTTGCGCGCCGACCCGACGAGCAGCGACCACCCCGACGGCACCGGGGCCCGGCCGAGGACCTGAGAGGCGTCCACCAGCAACGGGACCTCGGGGCAGGTCGCCTTCAGGGCACGGGCCAGCTCCGCCACGGGCTGGACGGTCCCGACTTCGTGAGACGCCGCGATCAGGCACGCAAGCGCCGTACCGGAGTGGACACGAGCAGCGAAGTCGTCCACCGAGACCAGACCGGTGGAGTCGACCGCGACCGCTTCGGGGGTCAGCTCGGCGCAGGCGTGCAGCACCGCTGAGTGCTCGACGGCGCTGTGCACCACGTGCGTCCCGGTGCGCGCCCGGCCGGCTGCGGCGCCCCGGATCCCGGCGTACACCGCTGAGGTGCCGTTGGCCGTGAACGCCAGCTCCTCCGGACGGCAGGCCAGGACCGACGCCACCGAGGCGCGGGCGCCGTCGAGCAGCTGTCGGGCCCGTCGGCCGCTCGAGTAGAGCCGCGCGGGGTCGGCCCAGCCGTCCTCGAGCGCTGAGAGGAAGGCCTCGCGGGCGCGCGGATGAAAGGGCAGTCCGGAGGCGGCGTCGAGGAAGGTGCGCGGCGTCACGCCACGAACGCTAGGACACGGCACCCTCAGCAGGAGACCTGTCCCGGTCTGCGATAACCTCGCCCAGGCTTGTGCAGTTCATCATCATTCGTTCTAGGGGAAGGATCTGAGAGGTTGCGAACCATCTTCTCGTCGGCGCGACGGCTCACGATCGCCGCCTGCGCCACGGCGCTGATGACCAGTGGCTGCTCAGCACGCGAAGCCTACGAGAACTCGTTCAGCCTCGGCTGGCCCAGCCCGAAGACCGAGCAGGCCCACTCCATGTACAACATGTGGCTCGGCTCGGTGGCCGCCGCCGCCGCCATCGGCGTCGTGATGTACCTGATCATCGCCATCACGGTCGTCCGGGACCGCAAGAAGACCGAGGAGCTGCCACCGCAGATCCGCTACAACCTCCCCATCGAGGTGCTGTACACGGTTGTCCCGTTCGTGATCATCGCGGTGCTCTTCTTCTACACCGCGGTCGCCGAGAACAAGGTCAACAAGTTGACCAAGAACCCGGACGTGACGATCGGCGTCGTGGGCTTCCAGTGGAACTGGCAGTTCAACTACATGAACGACAAGGTGCAGGTCACCGGCGAGCCCGCCGCTGGCCGCGCAGCCGTGCTCGTGCTGCCGGTGGACAAGAAAATCCGTTTCATCGAGACCTCCCCGGACGTCATCCACTCCTTCTGGGTGCCGGACTTCTTGTTCAAGCGTGACGTCATCCCGGGTCGGCTCAACACCTTCGAGCTCAAGCCGACCGTCGAGGGCACCTACACCGGCCGCTGCGCCGAGCTCTGTGGCGAGAAGCACGACCGGATGAACTTCACGGTGAAAGTCGTCTCGCAGTCGCAGTACGACACCTACATCGCCGGCCTCAAGGCAGACCCGAACGCCGCCGCCAATTCGCTGAGCGCGGCTCTTCCCACTGGGAGCAACTGACGTGACCCTGATCTCCGACGCCGCGCCCCCGATCGCGAACCGTCGTCCGTCACCGGGCATCGGGCGCAAGGCTGTCAAGGTCTTGAC
>JAYTHM010000538.1:0-2843 GCA_043732645.1 Frankiales bacterium | reverse complement strand
ACTGTCGATGCGCCGAACTGTGGGCAGGCCCAGCGCGGCGGCCCTAACCTCGCTACGGTCCGCCGGTGATCGTGGTCCAGACCCGCTACGGAACCCGGCGGCTCCTCCCGCCGGCGACCCCACCCCCAGGCAAGATTGAGCAGATCGCTGGGCTGCTGGTCCATCATGCTTCCCGGACCGACACCGGTAAGGCCTCGCGGCTGCTGGCGTGCAACCTCAAGGTCACTGCACGAAACGACCAGGACCTGCGGGCCCTGCGGTCCGACCTCAGACGCCTCGTCAGGCAGTTTCCCGTCCCTGAGGTGGTCGTGACCCAGTCCCTTGCCCTCGTCCAAGCGCACCCCCTCCTCGGCGATGAGGGCGTCCAGGCTCTGCTGCACGCAGCCGGGCTCAGCCAGGGACAGGCCAGCACGGCGCCCCAGGTTGCGAGAGGCAATGAGTTCGACCACAGTTTTCTAAAACCGATCAAGGAGATCCTGTGCCAAAGACCCGTCGGGTTGCATTCGTTGCAGCCGCCACCACACTCTCGCTTGGACTACTTGGCGTGCCGGCCTTCGCCGCAACCACTTCAACTCACCCGTACGTACCCGGATGCAGCGGCGATTGGCACACGACCACATCCGCGACCAACAACCACGCACCGGGCACTTCAGCAGGATGCGCGAACAAGCTGACGCCCCCCGCGTAGCCGGCACCATCCGGGGCACCTAACCCTCTACCCGCAGCACACACAGCCCCACCGACGCCAGGTCGGTGGGGCTGTGGCGTTCACAGCGTCAACGTCGAGGGTCGTCGCGGCCCGACCCGACCTCGTCAAGCGCCGCCCTGTAAGCCACCGTCCCGAGCATGCCTCTGACTGCGAGCTGGTCAGCGACGTGGACGACTGCCAACCAGAGGGCCGGCTGGGCGCGACACAGGTCCGCGAGGTCGCTGACGAGCTGCTGGTCGGCGTTGAGGCGCTAACAATCGGTGACGTCACTGCCGGCGTTGAAAGGCCCGATTTCGGCATCGCTTCTTGCGTCGAGGACGTAGTGGCTTTGTGCGAGGCAGATGTAGGCCGTGGGGCTCTTGATTGGATGAAGCACGGAGTTCCCATCTAGGAGGTGAGCCTGTCCGTTGCTCTGTCGCAGGATCCAGTTTGTCTCATTGCCAACCAAGATTCGACTGGGTGAATTCGAGTTGCACGTGGCAGGCGACGCACTCTCCATCTGCCCATAGTCGGTCAATTTGGAGCTGGGCAGCCAGTCGCGTAGTGGCATGCGGCGCGCCAGGCACTGGTGGGTCGCGGCATCCTCCTTGCCGCCAGGCAGCACAACGTCGAAGGCGACCTTCGGGTCACGGTAAGTCGCGTAGGGCACGGACTCGGAGGATCCGTTGGCCAATCGGAACAGGATATGGCCGGCACTGTCGGTGTCATTGACGATGGTGCCGTCGGCGCCTCCCGCGCTGTTAGATGTGCCGTTTCCCGCGCCGGATGTTGGGGGCGCATCCAGGGCGTCCTGACAAACATTGTCGATGATCCATGTCGTGTCTGTGTGACTAAGGCACGATCCGTTCAGCGGACGCCTCGATCGGTCTTGGCTCGGACGTGTTGGTTGGTCGTTGAGCGAAACTCCAGTTCCACCGATGTTCTGGAAAGCGATTGCTGCAGCGAAGCTGCCGAACCACTGCGCTGCGGCGAAGCCCTTCCTGAACAGGTTCGCCGACGTCACCCGCTTGAGGATCGCTTTCGAGGAGATAGCGCCTGGGTGATGGACGACGTAGTCCACGGCAGCAGCAACGAGATCCTTTATGCAGCCCAGGGAGTTGGCTAGGCCGGCGACACACCCCGAGAGCATCGACTCCGTGCCGAGGAACTTGGCCACTTCGCTTTCCGCCTGGGCGTCCGGCAGCAAGTCCAGGATGTTATTGACGCCTCCCCAAGCGGCCGTAGCTAACGGGTCAGCGGTGGCGTCGACACGGGTGGGCTGGAAGCCTACGTACCTGTGGACTTGCAGCGCCTCGCCAGGGAAGACGTAGGGCGCGTGGATGTCTTGGTGTGCAATTGCGATGATGATCTGCAGGATGACGTTGTCTTCGCCGCCGCTCGTGATGGCCGGGGGGCCGCGTACTGCAGGCCGCTGGTCGAGAAGTGGTAGAGCACGGCACTATTGACCAGCCCGAGCGCTGCCTTCACGTACGCCTTGTTGGTCATGGACCAGGCGATGTCGCCGGTCGAGCTGTCTCCTGCTGCAGTACAGCTCATTCCGAAGGGAAGACTGTCGCCGGCCCCGCCGACCGTGCCGACCGATCGCCTCGTGTTGACGTTGGGGCAATCGTTCTGAGGCTTCAGGATCGGTCCGGTTGACGAGCCGTCAGCGAAGGCAGCATCGCGCCAGGCCGTCGCCAACGACCCGTCAGTGATCGCTGTCAGGCAGGCGGGGTTACCTCCGGGCGCGGATCCGACATTGGTCGCTGCACACGGACTGTCGCCGTAGATGGAGTCTGACGATGATAAGGCAGCGGCCGTGACTGTCGGGTCGGGACTCCCCCTACGTTGGACAGAGCCACCCCGGAACCTTCAGAGATGGTTAGTCCGCGGTCGCTGGAGTTGTGAAAGACCGTGGGGGGTCGCTTCCATCGCCGGTCCAGGGGCCCTGAACTGCTACTGGCGTTGAGCCCGAGTGGGCTGCGGCCAATGGCATCGATGTCTCGGCTCGTGGCCACCTACCAGCCAGGGTGGTTGCGAGCTATCTGGCCGCCGCCGGCGGCGCCCCATTGGCGAGCGCCATAGAGCTTCCCATCCCACAGCGACCACCTGCGAGCCCCTGCCCCCGAGGGGACGCTCACCGGAACCGGCACGG
>JAYTHM010000537.1:0-2862 GCA_043732645.1 Frankiales bacterium | reverse complement strand
GAAGCCGGACGCCGTCAACCCCGCGAGCTGCGCCGCCGAGCGCACCGATGCGAGCTCAACGTCGTCGTACAAGACCTTCAACGCGTTCCGGCGACCGGGAAACCGATGCTGCCGGTCCCTGACGAAGGTGGCTCTCGCCACGTCGGCCCCCTGGGTCGCGGTCACGTCCAACTCATCTGCCCGCATCTCTTCCATATGCACTCCTGCCAGCGACGGCCGGACCTCCGATCCAGTCACCTGAGGGAGGTGCGGTGAGACTCGGGTTGTGACCCGCCGAGTTGCCCGCACTGGGTGCCCGCCCGGTCATCAGCACTCAGTAGGCCCGCGCCCGGGCTGCCACCGTCGACGTCCGCGCCCGCCGGCGCGGACCTGGTCAGGGGACCGGGCCGTCCGCGGAGCGGGCGGTCCGGTCCCCTGACCAATAACTTGCTCGGTTCGTCTCCAGCCAGCGGGCAAGAGTCGGCGCTTGCCGTCCTCGCCGCACACCCGCATCCAGGGGCAGACCGAAAGTCGCTGGCCGTTTGCCGGCAATGCCTACTGGCCGAAGCTGTAACGGAGCTCGGCGTTGATGAGCTGGTTGAGGCGTTTGCACATGTGGCCTACGAGAGCGGGGCCGGGTCCTCGACATCGAGCAGGGTCCATCGAAGGTCGCAGCCATGACCGCCCGGCTCGATGTCGAAGCGGACCCGGGCTTGGGGTCGCTTCCGCCAGATCGAGGACCAGATCACGAGGGAGGGCTCCTTGGACTCCACGATGTCCGGAGCGGCCTCGTCGTCAAGGAGCATGAGCCACTGGCGAGCTGGGTCCCGGTTCGGCTCGTTCAGAGCCTCGTGAACGAATCGGGCCGGAGCGGGCTGGCTCTTGGCACGAGTCCCCAGGATCTCCACGACGGCAAGGCTACGGGCGACCCGTCCAAGAGATCACCTCACGGCGGGCCCGGGAGCGGGACGGGTAACCACGCAATACCTTCGGGCCCGAGCAGCAGGCGGCACCGCAAGCAACAGGCTATCCCGGCTCTCTCTTTGGAGCAGGGCTTGTCGTTCTTCGCGGTTTGCCTCGGCGGAGCGTCACCTGAATCGCGGCCAGTAGAAGGTCGGGCGCGATGTGCATGCTCTGGACGCGGCGCTCGCTTCGTGGCATAGATCGGATGTCGGGTGGCCCTGTCGGTCCGATCTAGTTGTCGACAGCCTTGAGTGCTGTGAGGACCCGCGTCTGTAGCTCGCGCAGCACGGCTTTGTGCCGATCCGGGTCGGCTGTTGTCGTGTCCGGCCACAGAGCCAGGTCGGCGTGGAGCCATCGTAGGAAGGTGAGCTCAGCCAGTTTCGTCTCCGCGATGAAGTGGCTGGCTGCCGTGGTGATGTGCAGTCGCGCTGGGAAGGGGCCTCCGGTCTCTAGGTAGTCCTCCAGCATCAGTAGGCACTCCTCGATTTCGGAGACGAGGTCTGTATGTCGTTGTAGGACCCGGCTTCGAAGTGCCTGCAGGTCGCTTTGGTCGGCGAAGGTGAGCCGCAGCATGATCTCGCTGTTGATCGCTGTTGGGGCGACGGGCTGCTGGAGCCACTCGCGCAAGAGTTGTGTGCCTGCGGGGGTGGCTTGCCAACGCTGCCCCGCTCGGCTTCCTTGTTCCGGGTCCACAGACTCCACGAGCCCCTTCGCTGCCAGGCGGGCAGGTTCGGCGAGAAGCAGGCGACGGCTGCTGCCCCAGACGTTTCCGAGGGCTCGCCGGGTCTGCACGGCCAGGCCGTAGGCAGTCATCGGCGCGGTGGCCAGCAGGCCCAGTACGGCGAGGGAGTTGGTCGACGGAAGCTTGGAGGTCCCGGTTGCCCCCCTTTGGCCTGGGGTGCCACCGGCGCAGTCAGCGGAGGCGGACCGCGGCTTTGCTGCTTGTCGGTCCGGCATGTTGCGCCTCCCTACTCCATGGTGCTAGAGTGCACTCCAGCCGTGAAGTGCATACTGCACTGTAAGGGAGGGGTGGCATGGCAATCGCTGCAACGACCGTTGAGGAACTCGAGGACCGCCCCGGGCAAGCGTTCGAACAGTTCACGAACCTGCTTCACGCCGTCGGACCGGATCCGAGTCTGAAGAACGGCTCGTGGACGAGCTGGGATGTCGCCGCCCACCTGTTGACGGTGCTGACCCGTTACACCCGGAGGAACTTCGCGGTGCGGGACGGCTTGGCGGCCACGGCCGAGGCGCTCACGGCCGACAATGCTCGCGAGTTGCGTGCCCTCGGGGACGTGGACATGGCAGAGCTGCTGCGGCGGCTGCACAGCGAGTTTGACGCCTACCGGGAGATCGACCTCCCGCTCGAGCAGATGTTTCCCTTCCACGGGATGCAGCTGATCGACGGTGCTGGCTCGCTCGAACGTGCTTGGTGAGCTGCTCATCCACGGGTACGACCTCGCCGTCAGTACCGGCCATGCTTGGCCGCTGGAGCAGCGAGACCGGCTGCTGGTCCTCAACGGCGCCCTGCCGGTCGCTGGCGCTTGGCTGAACACGGACAAGGCCGACGGACTACGACTGGATGTGGCGCTCCACATCCGCGGCGGCCATCCGCAGATCCTGCACATTGCCGACGGCGTCGGCATTGTTCGTGACCAGGGGCCGTCGGACCGTCCGGACTCCGTCATCAGCAGTCCCGCCGTCCCGCTCGCGCTGCTGCTCTACGGGCGGCTCACCCTCCCCGCCGCCATCCGGCGGGGAGTCCTCAGATGCGCTCTTGACCGCGGCTGGCGCGGCCGGCTTGCGTCGTGGCGCCAGTTGGTCGTGGCCGGTCGCCGTCGGAGGGGCTGCGCTGTCGGCGGTGCTCGCGGTGGGTGCGGTAATCAACGCCCCCGGCATTGGCAAGGCGGCCGGGGTGCT
>JAYTHM010000536.1:0-2866 GCA_043732645.1 Frankiales bacterium | reverse complement strand
CCGCGGCCGGACTGGGCGTGCCCCGTGTCGTGGTCGAGCCGGGGCGAGCGGTCGTCGGGCCCACCACGGTCACCGTCTACGAGGTCGGCACGGTCAAGGACCTCCCCGGCCTGCGCACTTACGTCTCCGTCGACGGCGGCATGTCCGACAACATCCGCACCGCCCTGTACGACGCGCGCTACACCGCCGTCCTCGCCTCGCGCAGGTCCACGGCGGAGCCGAAGAACGTCACCCTCTGCGGCAAGCACTGCGAGAGCGGCGACATCGTCGTCCACGACGTGCCGCTGCCTGCGGACCTCGCCCCCGGCGACCTCGTGGCGGTCCCTGCCAGCGGGGCCTACCACCGGTCGATGGCGTCCAACTACAACCACGTCCCCCGGCCGCCCGTCGTCGCCGTCTCCAGCGGCGTATCGCGGGTCATCGTGCGCCGCGAGACCGAGGCCGACCTGCTTGCCCTGGACCTCGGGTGAGGACCCTCAGCCCCCGCTTGGCGGGCCTGTTCCTGACCTCGCTCGCCGGAGTCCTCATCCTCGTGGGTCTCGTGCTCGCCCCCCTGGGGTGGGCGGCTGAGGCACCGTACCTGCTCGTGGTGGTGGTGGGGCTGGGGGTGCTGCTGCGCAAGGCCCGCACCCTGAAGCGCGCAGTGACCGAGCAACACGTGGACGGCCGGACGTGCAACTGCTGCACCGGCACCGTCTTCGACCCGATTGAAGTCCGATGAGCCGAACGCTGCGGGTCGCACTGCTGGGCTGCGGCACCGTCGGGTCGGAGGTCGTGCGCCTGCTGCAGAGCAACGGCGAGGACCTCGCCGCACGCATCGGGGCGCCGCTGGAGCTGGCTGGGATCGCCGTCCGCCGCCTCGGCCGACGCCGTGACCTCGAGGTGGATGAGGCGCTGTTCACGACCGACGCCGCCGGCTTGGTGGCGCGGGACGACGTCGACCTGGTCGTCGAGGTCATTGGTGGGATCGAGCCCGCCAGGACGCTGCTGGTGAGCGCTCTCAAGGCGGGAAAGGGTGTCATCACGGCCAACAAGGCGCTGCTGGCCGAGGACGGCGCGACGCTGCACGCCGCGGCGCTGGAGGGTGGCGCCGACCTCTACTACGAGGCGTCGACGGCGGGCGCCATCCCGATCCTGAGGCCGCTTCGGGAGTCGCTTGCGGGCGACGACGTCAGCCGTGTGATGGGCATCGTCAACGGGACAACCAACTTCATCCTGACCCGCATGGACGAGGTCGGCATGGGTTTCTCGGAGGCGCTTGACGAAGCCACCGCCCTCGGTTATGCCGAGGCCGACCCGACTGCCGACGTCGAGGGCTTCGACGCCGCCGCGAAGGCCGCGATCCTTGCCGGGCTGGCCTTCCACACCCGGGTGACCGCCGCGGACGTGCACCGCGAGGGCATCTCGGAGGTGACCGCAGCCGACGTTGCAAGTGCCAAGGCGATGGGGTGCGTGGTGAAGCTGCTGGCGATCGCCGAGCGGGAGGGCAACGGGGTGGCCGTCCGGGTGCACCCGGCGATGATCCCGCGCAGCCACCCGCTGGCGAGCGTGCGTGAGGCCTACAACGCGGTCTTCGTCGAAGCTGCCTCTGCGGGCCAGCTGATGTTCTACGGTCGCGGGGCCGGGGGAGCGCCCACCGCGAGCGCCGTCCTCGGCGACCTGGTCGCGGTGGCCCGCAACACCCTGTCGGGCGCCCGTGGTGCTGGCGAGTCAGCCTATGCCGACCTACGGGTCAAGCCGATGGGGGAGGTGGTCACCCGCTTCCACATCAGCCTCGACGTCGCCGACAAGGCAGGTGTCCTGGCGGCGGTGGCCAACACCTTCAGTGCCCACGACGTGTCGATCCGTACCGTGCGCCAGGAGGGGCACGGTGACGACGCGTCCCTGGTGGTGGTCACCCACGTGGCGACCGACGCGGCGCTGCAGGCAGTGGTCGAAGAGCTCCGTGGGCTGGACGTCGTCCGAGCCGTGGCAAGTGTGATGAGGGTGGAGGGCACATGAGTGCAGTCGTGTCGCGCGCGGGTTGGCGTGGGCTCATCGAGGAGTACCGGGACCGGCTCCCGGTCACGTTCGACACCCCGGTGGTGACCCTGCTCGAGGGCGGCACGCCGCTGGTCCCTGCCCCGGTGCTGTCGGCCATGACCGGCTGCGACGTGCACCTCAAGGTCGAGGGCGCCAACCCGACCGGGTCGTTCAAGGACCGCGGCATGACGATGGCGATCTCCAAGGCCAAGGAGGACGGCAGCCAGGCAGTCATCTGCGCCTCCACCGGCAACACGTCCGCCTCCGCAGCTGCCTACGCCGCGCGCGCCGGCATGACCTGCGCCGTCCTCGTACCCGAAGGCAAGATCGCCCTCGGCAAGCTGGCCCAGGCCCTCGTCCACGGCGCCCGCCTGCTGCAGGTCCAGGGCAACTTCGACGATTGCCTCGACCTGTGCCGCGACCTGTCCGACAACTATCCGGTGACCCTGGTCAACTCGGTCAACCCGTTTCGCATCGAGGGCCAGAAGACCGCCGCCTTCGAGATCGTCGACGTCCTCGGTGCCGCCCCCGACATCCACTGCCTGCCGGTCGGCAACGCGGGCAACATCACGGCCTACTGGAAGGGCTACACCGAGTACGCCGCTACCCTTGGCCACCAGACCCCACGGATGCTCGGTTTCCAGGCGGCCGGGGCGGCCCCGATCGTCACCGGGATCCGCGTCGACAAGCCGCAGACGATCGCGACCGCCATCCGCATCGGCAACCCGGCGTCCTGGAAGCAGGCGCTGCAGGCCCGGGACGAGAGCGGCGGTGATGTGCAGTCCGTCACTGACCGGCAGATCCTGGCGGCCTACAAGCTGCTCGCCACGAAGGAGGCAGTCTT
>JAYTHM010000535.1:0-2881 GCA_043732645.1 Frankiales bacterium | reverse complement strand
CGCACCGCACGCGGATCCAGCCCTACCTGTATTCCGCCGACGACATCGTTGGGCTCTTGGGGGCCGCCAGCACGCTGTGTCCGACCTGGCGGGTGGCTACCTACCAGACGCTGGTCGGCTTGCTGGCCGTCACCGGACTCCGCCTCGGCGAGGCACTGGGACTGGACCGCAACGACGTCGACCTCACCGATGGAGTCGTGATCGTTCGACGAGCCAAGCTCGGCAACCTCCGTGAGGTCCCGCTGCACGAGACCACCATGGAGGCGCTGCGCCGCTACCGCCAGATCCTTGATCAGCAGTGGCCCGAACCCAGCACCCCGGGCCTGTTCATCTCCACCCGCGGCAGCCGATTGAGTGCTGGCTCGGTGCACCACACCTTCCCGACCCTGATTCAGCTCGCCGGTTTGGAGGGCCGCGGCGCGCGATGCCGGCCCCGTCCACACGATCTGCGCCACAGTTTCGCGGTCAGAACCTTGCTGGATTGGTACCAAGTCGGTGCCGAGGTCGAGGCCAAGCTGCCGTTGCTGTCGACTTGGCTGGGACACGTCGATCCCGCTGACACCTACTGGTACCTCCAAGCAGCCCCAGAGCTGCTGGCGATCGCCGGGCAACGCCTCGAGCACGTACTGGACGGCCTGTCGTGACCGCCCTCGCGCCCACGCTTGAGGCATTCTTCACCGAGCGGCTGGGCCACCAGCGCCAGGCCAGCCCGAACACGGTCTCCAGCTACCGCGACACATTCCGGCTGCTGCTGCAATACCTCCAGCGGGAGACCAGCAAGGCGCCGTCGGCGCTGGACATCGCTGACCTCGGCGCACCACGCATCGGTGCCTTCCTCGACCATCTCGAACGTGACCGTCACAACAGCGTACGGACCCGCAATGCCCGCCTGGCAGCGATCCATTCGTTGTTCCGCTTCGCCGCACTCCGCCACCCCGAACACGCGGCACTCATCGAGCGAGTCCTGGCCATCCCACCGAAGCGCTCCGATCGAGCCCTGGTCAGCTACCTAGTCGACGCCGAGATCACGGCACTGTTGTCCGCACCCGACCGCAGCAGCTGGATCGGCCGACGCGATCACGCCTTACTGCTGCTGGCGATCCAGACCGGGCTGCGCGTGTCCGAACTCGTCGGTCTGCGCTGCGCCGACCTGACTCTGTCCACCGGGCCGCACGTCCGCTGCATGGGCAAAGGACGCAAGGAGCGAGCCACGCCGCTGACCGGCCAGACCGTGGCTGTGCTGCAAGAATGGCTAGCCGAACGCAAGGGTGGCCCCACCGACCCCTTGTTCCCGAGCCGCCGGGGAGGGCAACTCAGCCCCGATGCAGTCGCCTGGCTGCTCACGAAATACCACCAGACCGCAGCACAGACCTGCCCATCACTGCGGAACAAGAAGCTCACGCCACACGTGCTGCGGCAGACAGCCGCCATGCTCTTGCGTTCCGCCGGCATCGACCTCACGGTCATCGCGCTCTGGCTCGGCCACGAGAGCACCCAGTCGACACAGATTTACATGCACGCCGACCTCGCCATCAAGGAACAGGCGCTGGCACGCACCAGGCCCATCCAGACGGCCCCCGGGCGCTACCGACCCGACGATGCGCTCCTCGCCTTCCTCAACGATCTGTGATTATGCCGAGTAGCCGATCCCGGCCGAGGCCCTGACCAGCACCGACACCGTCGATGAGGACCCTGCTCGGCATAACGCGCTACTCGGCATGATCGAGGAGGCCAGCAGCCGGGACGAGCACCGGTCGATGACGGCCGCGAGATCGAGCTCGCCTCGTCGGTGGGGCTCTCCGTCATGTCACCCACCCACCCACCCCGCGTTGGCAAGGTCGGCAATGAACTTTCACTCCAGCAGCTCGGGCAAGTTCCCCGGGCTGCTGCATTACCCGGTCAGTCAGTCGGGCTAGCTCTCGATGTGGGCCTTGATCCCGTCGAACATCTGCTGCCAGTTCTCGCTGAACTTTAGTTCTGCGACATCTGTGCGGTGTCGATGTGGCGGTAGCCCACCTCGAAGGCAGTGGTCACGGCCGTAACGTGGGCTGCATGCAGACACGTGTCCTGGGTCGCACCCACCTTCCCGTCTCCGTCATCGGCTTGGGTTGCTGGCAGCTCGGCGCCGACTGGGGCGAGGTGAGCGAGCAGCAGGCGAGGTAGGTGCTCGAGAGCGCCGTCGAGGCCGGCGTCACGTTCTTCGACACCGCCGACGTCTATGGCGACGGCCGATCTGAGCGTCTCGTCGGCGAGTTCCTCCGGGGCCACAACTGCATCGCAGTGGCGACCAAGATGGGCCGCCGTGCTGCTCCTCACGTCGCCCAGGCCTACGCCCTCGCGCGGTTCCGGGAGTGGACGGACCGCAGTCGGTCCAACCTCGGGGTGGACGTGCTGGACCTCGTCCAGTTGCACTGCCCGCCGACGTCGGTCTACCAAAACGACGAAGTCTTCGAAGCCCTGGACGCCCTCGTCGACGAGGGACGCACCCGGGCCTACGGTGTCTCTGTCGAGACCTGCGACGAGGCACTGCGGGCCATCGCACGGCCCGGGGTCGCGTCGGTGCAGATCATCCTCAACGTCCTGCGCCGCAAGCCGCTGGAGCAGGTCCTGCCCGCCGCTGTGAAGGCGGGCGTAAGCGTTATCGTCCGGTTGCCGCTGGCCAGCGGACTGCTCTCGGGCAACTACGGCGAGAGCACGACCTTCGCCGCCGACGACCACCGCACCTACAACCGCCACGGCGAGGCCTTTGACCGGGGCGAGACCTTCGCGGGCGTCCCCTACGAGTGTTCTGCGCCGTTAGTTGGCCTGATAAATAGTAGAATCTGGGTAGGGCGCGGACAGGACGACCCAAGGCCGAGTTGTTGCTGACTGACGATGAGCG
>JAYTHM010000534.1:0-2886 GCA_043732645.1 Frankiales bacterium | reverse complement strand
GCCGTTCATATCAAGGTCGTGGGCTGTCGCTGCGGCGCACGTGACCGTCGTGTAGTTGCAGGGCGCTCATCACGAGAGGGAAATGGCTGAATGCCTGTGGAGTGTTGCCCAGTTGGCGCCGCGCGACCGGATCCCACTCCTCACTCAGCAGACCTACGTCGTTGCGTAGTTCGAGAAGTCGCTCAAAGAGTTCGACCGCTTCGCGCTTGCGACCACCTGCGTGCAGGGCGTCAACGAGCCAGAACGAGCAGGCTAGGAACACCCCCTCGCCAGCGGGTAGGCCGTCTTCGCCACCGTCGGTGCGATAGCGCAGCACGAAGCCCTGCTCGGTTAGGTCCCGCTGGACGGCATCGATGGTGCCCAGGATCCGTGGGTCGTCGTGCGGCAGGAACCCGACGCGTCCGAGTAGCAGCAGGCTGGCGTCCAGGGAAGCACCGCCATAGGCGGCGACGAACGTTCCCCGCTTGGCGTCGTACCCCTTGTCCAGGACCTCGGTCCTGACGGTATCGCGCATGGTGCGCCACCGATCGACGGGTCCGGCCAGCCCGGAGGCCTGGACGGCATCGATCATCCGATCAGCGGCGACCCAGGCCATCACCTTGGAGTAGGTGAAGTGCTGGCGCGGTCCGCGGACCTCCCAGAGGCCATTGTCGGGCTGCTGCCAGGCGCCTTCGAGGTGCTCGATCAGGGCGGTCTGGACATCCCAGCTGTCATCGGGGCTGTGCAGCACCGACTTTCGAGTCAGCGACAGGCCATCAAGCACCTCACCCCAGACATCGAGCTGCAGCTGATCAGCAGCAGCGTTACCCACGCGTACCGGGGAGGATCCCTCGTAGCCACCGAGCCAAGGCAGCTCGTACTCCGGCAATCGACGCGACCCGTCCAGGCCGTACATGATCTGCAGATCAGCCGGGCTACCGGCGATCGCCCGGAGCAGCCACTCGCGCCAGGCGGCTGCCTCATCGACGTAGCCGGCGCCCAGCAGGGACTGCAGGGTCAAGGTCGCATCACGTAGCCAGCAGTAGCGGTAGTCCCAGTTGCGGGGCCCACCGATGTGCTCCGGCAGCGAGGTCGTCGCCGCCGCGACGATGCCGCCCGTGGGGGCGAACGTCATCGCCTTCAGCGTGATGAGCGAGCGCTGCACCGCATCTCGGTACGTGCCCTTCACCTGGCTGCGACCAGACCATTCCTCCCAGAACGCGAGAGTGTCATGCAGAGCAGCTGACGCATCCACCCGGTCCGGTTCAGAGTGGTGGCTTGGTGTCCAGGTCAGCACGAACGGCAGGATGTCTCCCGCTGACACGTGGAAGTCAGCAACCGTCGCGGTGCCCCGCCCTTCGACTGGCACCGGGGTCCGCAGGTAGGCGGCGTCGGGTCCGGCGACGGCCCTGATGCCGTCGACCTCGTGGGTAACCCACGGTACAACGTGGCCGTAGTCGAACCGGAGCCGCAGGTCCATCGTCATCGCGACGCTGCCGCTGAGGCCCTGCACGATGCGGATGACGTCAGCCTTGCCACCGCCCGGCGGCATGAAGTCGATGACGCGGACGCTGCCTTGGGTGCAGTGCCAGTCGGTCTCCAGCACGAGGGTGTCGCCGTGGTAGCTCCGGCTGGTGCAGGTCCCCCCGCTCGCGGGGGCAAGCAGCCAGCGGCCTTGCTCGGGGGTCCCGAGCAGGGCAGCAAAGCAGGCGGGGCTGTCGAAGTGCGGCAGGCACATCCAGTCCAGCGACCCGTCCCGGCCGATCAGCGCCGCCGTGTGCAGGTCGCCGATCAGGGCGTAGTCCTCGATCAGCGACACCGGGTCAGCTCCCCTGCAGGTCCAGTACGACCTTCACATCATCAGACCTACGTGCGAACGCGTCCGCGAAGTCCGCCAGCGGCACCCGTCGGGTGATGAGCCGGGCGAGCCAGGCAGGGTCCGCGGCGAGCAGCGCCTGCGCCGCGGCTTCGTAGTGCCGCCGGTTGGCGTTGACGGTGCCCAGGACGACGTCGTTTTGCAGCACCGCGTTGCGGTTCCACCCACCCACATCGAACGGCAGCGCGCTCCCCGTCGTCGACACCCCGGTCAGGCAGGTGATCGCATCGCGCCCGGCGCAGCTGATCACATCCACCACGACCGAGGGTACGCCGGTGCACTCGATGGTCACGTCCGGGGAGATCCCCGACTCCGGCAGCGTGTCGTGGTGGTAGGTCGCGCCGAGCTGCTCCACCAGTTCGGGTTTCAGCCCGCTGATGACGCGGTCGAAGACGTGCACCTCCAGCCCGCGTTGGACGCCGATCATGGCGGCGAGAAGTCCCACGGGTCCGGCGCCGGTCACAACAGCCACATGTGGGTCGTGGAACGCCCGCTGCCCGACCCGCTCGATCTGCTCCCACGCCTTCGCCACGATCGTGGTCGGCTCCAACAACACGCCCGTCTCAGCCAACTCGGTAGGTAGCTTCACCATCGCCTCCGGTGCCCCTCGCCACCGCTCACGACCAAAGCCGTGCAACCCCAAGATCCCGTGCTCGGTGTACAGCCCATTGCGGCACATATCCCACTCTCCCACCGCGCACGCCCCGCACGGAACCGGGTCAGGACGCCGGACGATCCCCACCACCAAGTCACCCTCCGCAAGGTCACGACTGGGCTCCTTCACCCGCCCCAAGTTCTCGTGGCCCAGCACCAAGTGACCCTGTCCGGGAGGCGCCTGGCCGTAGGCGCCCGACACGATCTCGACATCCGTGCCGCACAACCCGATCGCCAAGCCCTCAACCAGCACAGCGCCCTGGTCAGGTGTTGGTTCGGGAAGCTCGATCAGCGTCAAGGAGTCCTTGATCCCGGGAGTCACTGCCAGCGCACGCATGCCTCCACCTAACCATTTGTCGTCAAGGCAAGATGCAGGG
>JAYTHM010000533.1:0-2894 GCA_043732645.1 Frankiales bacterium | reverse complement strand
TCGCGGCAGTGAAGCAGAACCTGCCGGAACGGTGCGTCGTGGACGGCGAGATCGTCATCGCCGCAGGCGAAGGGCTCAACTTCGTGGCCCTGCTGCAGCGCATCCACCCCGCGGACAGTCGTGTCCAGAAGCTGGCCCTCGAGACGCCTGCCTCGTTCATCGCGTTCGACCTGCTGGCGCTCGGCGACGAGGACCTCACCGGACGGCCGCAGTCCCAGCGTCGTACCGCGCTGGAAGGGGCCTTGAAGGGGGCGCAGCCGCCGGTGTACCTGACGCCGGCGACGCAGGACCCGGCGACGGCACGCGAATGGTTCTCGGTGTTCGAAGGTGCGGGGCTCGACGGGGTGATCGCCAAGCCGATGAGTGAGACCTATCAGCCGGACAAACGCGTGATGCACAAGATCAAGCACACCCGCACAGCGGACGTCGTGGTCGCCGGCTACCGGCTGCACAAGAGCGGCCCAGTCGTCGGCAGTCTCGTGCTCGGCCTGTACGACGAGGCCGACAGCCTGCAGCACGTCGGCGTCGCGGCGTCGTTCACGATGGGCCGGCGCAAGGAGCTCATCGACGAGCTCGCGCTGTACGTGTCGGACGGGCCGCACCCGTGGGTCGGTGACGTGGTGCCGGAACGCAACCCCAACCAGGCTGCGGGAAGCCGGTGGAACAACGGCAAGGACCTCAGCTTCGTGCCGCTGCGGCCCGAGCTGGTCGCTGAGGTCGGCTACGACGCAATGGAGGGGACCCGCTTCCGGCACACCGCCCAGTTCAAGCACTGGCGCCCGGACCGGGAGGCAGCGTCCTGCACCTACGCGCAGCTCGAGCGCCCCGTCCGCTTCGACCTGGGGTCGGTCCTCGGAGCGTGAGCGCCACCCTCGTCATGTCCGGCCTGACGGTCGTGCGCGGCCCGCTGCTCGTCCTGTCCGACGTCTCCATCACGGTGACGTCGACCTCCCGGATCGGCGTCGTCGGTCCCAACGGGGTGGGCAAGTCGACGTTGCTCGCGTGCCTGGCGGGGCAGCTCACGCCCGACGCGGGGACGCTGAGCCTCGCGCCACCGACCGCCAATGTCGGCCTTCTCCCCCAGGAGCCGGAGCGGGTACCCGGCGAGAGCGTCCAGGGGTTCCTGCTCCGACGTGCCGGAATCACAGGGGCACAGGCGGACCTCGACGCTGCGACGGAAGCCCTCACCATCGGAGCGCCTGGCGCCGACGACGCCTTCAACCACAGCCTGGAGCGCTGGCTCGACCTCGGCGGCGCGGACGTCGACTCGCGGGCCGAGGAGGTCTGCTCCGACATCGGACTGTCGCCCACCCTGCTCGCGACGGACATGACTGCACTGTCGGGTGGGCAGGCGGCCCGCGCCTCCCTCGCGTCGATCCTGCTGTCCCGCTTCGACGTGTTCCTACTCGACGAGCCGACCAACGACCTCGACTTCGCCGGGCTGGAGCATCTCGAGAGCTGGGTCCAAGGCCTGCAGTCCGGCCTAATCCTCGTCTCGCACGACCGCGAGTTCCTGTCCTGCACCATCACGTCGGTCCTCGACATCGACGGTCCGTTGCGCACCGCGAAGCTCTATAACGGCGGCTGGGAGGCGTTTCTGGACCACCGCGCCCTTGCCAAGCAGCAGGCTCGGGATGCCTTCGAGGAGTACGAGGACAAGCGCTCCGGTCTGGTCAACCAAGCCCAGAAGCAACGCGAGCAGTCCGTCCGCGGGGCTGTGCGCGCCAAGCGCAAGGTCCCCGACGGCGACAAGGTCGCCCGCGGCACCCGCATGGAGGCGGCCACCCACTCCGCTTCCCGGGTCAAGACCATCGAGGCGCAGCTCAACCGGCTCGACGAGGTCCAGGAGCCACGCAAGGAGTGGCAGCTGCAGATGTCCATTGCGACTGCCCCCCGCTCAGGTGAGGTGGTCGCGGTCCTGACGAACGCGGTCATCCAGCGCGGCACGTTCACCCTCGGCCCCCTCACCCTGCAGCTCTCGTACGGCGAACGCGTCGCCCTCGTCGGCCCCAATGGCTCGGGCAAGACGACCTTGCTCCACGCCCTGCTCGGCCGGGTCCCCCTGACCTCAGGGGAAAGCGCCCTCGGTTCCGGGATCAGGCTCGGCGAGGTAGACCAGGCAAGGGAGCTGTTTGCCGGCAACGCGTCCGTGACGCAGGTGCTCGAGGATGGCACCGACTGGCCTCCCGAGGAGGTGCGGACGCTGCTCGCTAAGTTTGGGCTCCGCGGCGACCACGCCCTGCGCCCCGGCGCATCTCTGTCCCCCGGTGAGCGCACCCGGGCTGCCCTGGCCCGGCTCCAGGCCGTCGGAGTCAACCTGCTCGTCCTCGACGAGCCCACCAACCACCTGGACCTGCCCGCGATCGAGCAGCTCGAGCAGGCGCTGGAGGGGTACGAAGGGACACTCGTGCTGGTGACCCACGACCGTCGGCTGGCCGACGCGGTCGCCGTGACCCGCACCGTCACCCTGGGCTGACCGCCCCCGCCCCGCCTGCGCCGGCTGGCAGAATGCCCCGGTGACCTCACCGACCCCGTTGGACCGCCTCGTCGACCTGCTCGACCTCGAGACGATCGAGGTGGACATCTTCCGCGGGAAGCAGCCCCTCGAGTCCCTGCAGCGGGTCTTCGGTGGTCAGGTCGCCGGCCAGGCCCTCGTCGCTGCGGGACGGACCGTCCCCAGCGACCGTCCCGTGCACAGCCTGCACGCGTACTTCCTGCGACCCGGTGACCCGAGCATCCCAATCGTCTACGAGGTGGACCGGATCCGGGACGGCCGCAGCTTCACCACGCGCCGCGTCGTCGCCGTGCAGCATGGCAAGCCTATCTTTAACATGAGTGCCTCCTTCATGGTCGTCGAGGAGGGCATCGAGCACCAGAGCCCCGCGCCCGTCGTA
>JAYTHM010000532.1:0-2897 GCA_043732645.1 Frankiales bacterium | reverse complement strand
GCGGCCAGCGCGGCGGCGATCTTCAGGCAGCGGATCGCCGGCCCCGCCATCCGCGGACCGAAACTGTCCGACGTGACGACCAGAACGCGTCGACGCGAGTCCCCGGTCCGACGCATCCGCCCAGCATAGGGACCGGCTGCAGGCGTGACCGCCTGCTCAGCGCAGGCGTCCCCGCACGCGACGGCCTGCAGCCCGTGCGAGTCCGGTGACGCCGCCGCGGGCGTGCGCGGCGCGCAGCTGGAACCCCAGCGCGGCCGCCCGCTCCCGGTAGACCTCGACGCGGGTCAGGCCGGGCACGGGCTCCGTCGTGTACGGCTCGAGCTGCCCCCGGATCGCGGGCTCATCGAGACTGACGGCAGCCCAGCCGGAGTCCCGCGGCACCCGACCGGTGAGCTTTGCCTTCTCCAGCAGAGCGGCGTACCGCTGGCCCTGCAGGTGCGGCGACAGCCCGAGCAGCACGTCCCGACGCGCTCGCGCCCCCAGGCGGCCGCGTAGCGAGGGTGAGGAGAGCAGGGAGTCCAGCGCTTGCACCCACTCGTCATGGCTGTCCGCGAGCAGCCCGTTCACGCCGTCCTGGACAGCCTCGCGGAACGGCTGGGTAGGTGACGCCACGCTGGGGGTCTGGACGAGGGCCGCCTCCAGCACCTTGATGGCGCTCTTGGCCTCGTTGAACCTGCCACCCTGACCGAGGTCGCGCTCCAGGGGGGCGAGGTTCACGTCGAGGTCGCGGAGCAGGTCAGGCAGGTCCCGCCAGTCCCGGTGTGGCAGGCGGTGCAGCCGCGGGCCAAGAGCCTCAACCGCCGCGGTCGGCGTGAGGTGCCCAACGAGCCACAGCTCGGCCTCGGGATGACGGTCAAGAACCTCAAGGACAGCAGCTTCCACCACCAGCCAGTCGCGGTCATGGGTGGTGCTGCCGGACAGGTAACCCAACCGCAAGGGCCCGGGTCGCCGCTCCCGTCGCAACGCGCTGTCGGAGCGGCGGGCCGTGACCAGCCCGACCCCGTTGGAGAACCGGTAGGTCGGCAGCCCCGTCAGGGCCCCGATGTGATCACAGAGCAGGGCGGTGCTCCCGACGTAGCCGTCACACGCCTCCAACGTGGTGCGGTAGCGGTGAATGCCCTGCAGCCACAGGGCCGCCTCCGGCTCGGGCAGCACGCGCAGCGCGGGGATCTCCTCGGCCAGCGACGGGTCGACGATGAGGTCGTCCACGTCGAACAGCACCGGTACGTGCGCAGGCACCTGCGCGATGAGGGCCAGCACCTGTGGTGTGGCAGGGACCCGGTACAGGACGACGGCGTCCACCCGACGGGTCAGCGCCGTCAGTTCAGGGTCGCGGTAGTGGCGCACCTCGCTGCCGATCCCTTGCAGGGCCAGGGCTTCAGCGGGCAGCCGGGCTCGGTAGCGCAGCGGCGCTCCCTCGATGCCGCACACGAACAAGACGTCCCGGACCGTGGACGCCAACGCGGGTGAGAGCTCTTGGGTGTAAAGCACCTCCAAGCCGCAGACCTGGTCCTCGAGCGATCGGACGACCGGGACGGGCGCCGTCCTGAGCCGGGTCAGCAGCGCGCGATCCTGGACGAGTGTCCGCATAGCGTCGGCCAGGTCAGCCGCCTGGCCGGTGGCGACGACCAGGCCGTTGACGCCGTGGATGACGACCTCTTCGGGGCCGAGCGAGTCACTGGTGATGACGGTCAGGCCGGTCAGCAGCGCCTCTCTGGTGAGGATGGAGAAGGACTCGCGCATCAGCGACGGGACGACCAGGACGTCGTGGGCGCGCAGCACCGTGGCCAGGTCGGCGGGGTCGTACGCGGGAGCGAAGACCACTGGCCCGGGGTGCGGCGCGCGGTCCTCGGCGCCGTACGTCGTCAAGCTCCAGCCGACCGCAGGGAGCAGAACGACGGCCTCGAGCACCACATCGACGCCCTTGAGCGGGCTGACGCCTCCTGCATAGAGGAAGCGGACCGGGCCGTCGGAGGGCGCCGACCGGGCGACCCGGTGCGGGGGCACCCCGTTCTCGTCCACGACGAGGGCGCGGGGGGCGAGCCCGTTGGCCGCCGCGACGTCGTGGGCGATGGCGGACGGGACGCACACGATGTCGGCGTGGGCGAGGGCCTGCCTGAGCTGCGCGTTGCGGGCGTCAAGCCACGGGCGGTCGACCTCACATCTGCAGACGCCGGCCTGGACGACCAGGCTGCAGGGCCGCAAGCCCTTGTCCACCAGGAACTGCCGGGCGCACGACCACCAGAAGTCGTGCATGGTCACGACGGTGCGGGCGCCGGACGCGCGCGCGACCCCGACCAGGTCAGCACCCATCGCCTGCAACGAGTGCAGGTGGACCACGTCGGGCCGTACCTCCGCCAGCCACGCCGCGAAGTCGGCGGTAACCCGCGGGTTCGCGGTGTTAAGTGCTGAGCTCCACCCGATGCTGTCGGCCACCGGCACCCATCGGATCGGCAGCCCGGTCTCGTCCACCTCGTCGCCGGGCGCGTCCAGCGACAGGGACCCCGCGTAGACGTGCACGTCATGGCCGCGAGCACGGAGCGCACGGGCCTGCCGCTGGGGCACGAGGGTCCCACCGCTCACGAAGTCCGGCGGGTAGTGCGCACTGACGACGGCGATCCGGAGGGGGACGACGGGCACGGAAGTCGGCACTGCTCTCGTGGGGCTCGGGGTGGTCTACGTGCCACGACGGTAGTGCCCTGCTCCAAGCGGCCGTGGGTCAAGACGTCCCGCCCCCAATCAGTTACCTGGTGCGCGCCAGCGCGCGGCCGGTGAGGTGCTCCGCGACAGAGACACCGTCTGGCCTGCGCCAGCTGCCCCGCCAGGCACCCAAGGTCGGTGCCTGGACATCTCGAACGGCTCACACGGTGGGCAATCACGGTCGCGTCGAGGATGTC
>JAYTHM010000531.1:0-2898 GCA_043732645.1 Frankiales bacterium | reverse complement strand
CGGCAATCTCTGTCGGGGTGCCACGAGGTCTGGTCCGGTTCCTGACCCTTGGCCTGGAGGTCCAACCCGCTGGGGACGTACGTTCAACCGCCCGCCGTACCTCACCCAACCCGACTCGACCCGACCCGACCCGAGCCGACCTCACGGTGTCGGGCATCAAGGACCTGACCCGCAGGGTCGTCGGCCGGTTCTTAAGCGTTCCCCTGCAGCGCTCCGACGGCAAGACGTGCCCACCACCCCGCACGTCGCTGGTAGATCCAGATCTCCGCAACGTCCGGGTCGTCGATACCTCGCTGCAGTGGGCCAACGCCGGTCACGGCGTCATAGACGGCTCGGGCGGCGCCCTTCGGGTTGAGGACGCTCAGGGTCGCGGCCACGTCTCCGGTAGCCCATGCCCGCCGTCGACCACGAGGACAGCGCCGGTCACGAACGACGCGGACTCGTGCGCGAGGAACAGGGCGCAGGCAGCAACCTCGTCCGGCGTTCCGCTTCGTCCCGCTGGCCCCGCGGTTGCTGCAGCCGCTTCGAATCCGAGCTGAGACCCCGTGGCGATATAGCCAGGGGCCACCACGTTCACCGTCACGCCGTCACCGACGACCTCGAGTGCGAGTGCCCGGGAGAGCCCGACCAGGCCCGCCTTGGCGGCGGTATAGGTGGCTTGCCCGGGCATCGCGTTGATCGTCCCGGTGGTGGAGGCGATGGAGACGATCCTGCCGTAGCCCGCCCTCTGCATGGTCGGGACGACGGATCGGCACATCAGGAACGCCGTGGTGAGGTTGCGCGCGATCGCTGAGTCCCAGGCCGACCGTGACAGCCCGGCGACGTCGTCGTCGGAATCCCAACCGGTGGACACCGACGTCATCCCGGCATTGTTGACCAGAATGTCGACCCGGCCCCACCGGTCCACGGCGGCGCGAACGAGGTCGTCGGCCGCGCCGTCGACGGTCAGGTCTGCGACCACGGCGACGGCATCGCCCCCAAGCTCAGAGACCCGATCGTGGACGCGATCGGAGGTGGCACCGAGAACGAGCCCAGCCCCTTCGACCATCAACGCGCGGGCAATCGCGATCCCGATTCCGTCCGGCGCGCCAGCGCCGGTGACGATGGCGATCCGGCCCTGGAAGCGAGGAACAGGTGCACCCTTGCCCTGCGCAGGAGCCTTCGTTGTCAGCGGTTCCACGTCCATCTCCCTTCCCTACCTGGGGTCTGTCAGATTTTCGGTGTGAGTGGCTTTGGCTAGATGATGCCTAAAGTGCTCGCGATGCCGGACGGCGGCCCGGAACCGGGCGTTCAGCGACTCAATGCCGTTGGTGGTGTGGACGAGTTTGCCGATCTCCACAGGGCAGTCCCGCGCCCAGCGGCTTGCGCTGTTCCACCACTTACCGGACCGCACCGACGACGAGGTCGAGCGCATGACGCACGACGCTCGTTGCGACGACGTCGAGGTGCTCATCACCGCCCAGGGGCTCACCGTCCACCTGCCGGGCTGGTCCTAAAAGACCATGCCGCCTAGTCCCTATGGACCTGTCTGCAACGTGACAACTTCGGCACAGTCGGTCTCATACTTGAGGGGGTTCAGGTGTCAGCGGGATTCGTCTTTTACCGGGGCGCCCTTCGCGACCGCGACTTCCGGCTGCTCACGCTGGCCCAGACGCAGTCGGCGATAGGGGACTGGGCGTACAACGTCGCCCTCGTCGTGTTCGTCTATACGGCGACCGGCTCGGCCGGCTGGGTGGCCGCCTCGACCCTGGCCCGGATGCTGCCGCGACTGCTCGTCTCGCCGTACGCGGGGGTGGTGGCCGAGCGCTTCGAGCGGGTTCGCCTGATGGTCGTGCTCGACCTGCTGCGGGTGGTCTCGATGGCCGCCCTTGCCGTCGTGTGCGCGGTGTCGGCGCCGGTGTGGCTGGCCATCGCCCTGGCATCGCTGAGCAGCGTGATCGGCTGCGCCTACGCGCCCGCCACCGCCGCGATGACTCCTCAGCTGCTGGGGGAGGAGGAGCTGGCTGCGGGCAACGCCCTCGGCGAGCTCATCAACAACCTCGCGATCATCGCCGGCCCGGCGGTCGGCGCGCTCGTGCTGGCCGTGGCAGACACCTCGCTGGTGATGGCGCTCGACGCCGCGACGTTCGCGCTGTCTGCGCTGCTGCTGGCACGGATGACAGCGCGCAGCGTGCCGACCGACGTGCGCCGGGACGGTGGCGTCCTCGGGCAGATGGCCGTCGGTGTCAAGGCGGTGGTTGGCTCCTCCGCGGCCGCGCTACTCACCGGCTTCACCCTCGTTACCACCTTGCTCTACGGCATCGACTCGGTGCTCTTCGTGACCTTGAGCGAACGGCTCGGCACCGGGGTGAACGGCTTCGGCTACCTGCTCGTCGCCTTGGGCGTCGGTGGGGTGGTCGGCAGCGCCTTCGTCAACCGGCTCGGCGCCCTGCCTCGCCTGTCCATGGTGCTGGCGCTGGGCATGGTCGCCTACGCGCTGCCCACGCTGATCTTGGTCTGGGTGCACGAGCCGGCCGTCGCCTTTGCCGTCGAGGTGGTCCGCGGGATAGCGACCCTGATCGTTGACGTGCTCGCCATGACGGCCCTGCAGCGCTCGCTCGCCCCCAAGCTGATCGCCCGGGTCTTCGGCGTCTTCTGGGCGCTGGTCACCCTGGGCGCCTCGCTCGGTTCGCTACTCGCCCCGTTCCTGCTGAGCGCTTTCGGACTCGACACCACACTCTGGCTGGACGCCGTTGTGGTGCCCGTCGCGGTCGTGCTCGTCTACCCGCGGCTCGCCGCGCTGGACCGCGTCGCCGCCAAGACCGCCGAGCTGCTCGCCCCGCGGGTCACGGCGCTGCAGTCGCTCGACCTGTTCGCCGCGGCCCCCCGCACCGCGCTGGAGCGGCTCGCGGGCAGCGC
>JAYTHM010000530.1:0-2903 GCA_043732645.1 Frankiales bacterium | reverse complement strand
GAGTAGATGCGTATCCAACGGTCACCTTGAAGGCTGCCGCCTTGCTGCACTCGCTTGCCCGCAACCATCCGCTCGTTGACGGAAACAAGCGCCTTGCGTTGGCCGCAACGTTGGCCTTCGTGGGTGTCAACCGAATGAGGCTGGTTCTTACGAGCGACGAGGCGTACGACCTCGTCATCGCCGTGGCCACGGGGGTTTTTGACGAGGTCGCAGAGATTGACCGAGTGCTGTCCGCGGCGTGCATACCTCGCTCCTGAACTATCAACGTGCAGGCCTCGAGGCACACGCGGACTACTTGCCAGTGAAGAAGTAGTGGCGCAGTAACCGCAAGGACGCGTTTTCATCGGTTGCTGCCGGGAAGTTCCGCGTACCTTCCGAGGTCCTACGGTGGGGCGATGCGTAGTCCTGCAGCCCAGCTCCGCCCCGGGCTTGCCAATCTCGTAAGGGCCTCGCTCGCAGTGTGGGCTCTCGCTGTGGTGACACTCGGTGCGCTCTGGACCGTTGACGGTGTGCTCGGGTGTCCACCCTTCGTCTCGAACTCCGACTAGATCGCGGAGGAGCAGTGGCGGGGGAGCGGACTTGCGAACGATTGCGTGTAGCGCTTCGCTGGCGGAACGCACACGGACGAGCCCGGTCCCCCGAGATGGGGCGAGGCCTTCTTCTTCGGAGCTTGGCCGTTGCTCACGCTGGCGGTCATGTTCGGCCCCGACGTGCCATGCGTGAATCCCGCTGGCAGACCGACCACCGGGGAGCAAGGGGCCCGACGGTTCTCCAGGCCGAGGGTGACCTTGCCTTGAGAGCAATGACAAGCTGGCGCTGATCTCAAAGGAGCCTCAATGCCGAGTCCCGCTGACGTGACGGTTGCGTTCGAGCTCATCGTGACCGGAAGGAGACCCGCCGCGGGTCTTGAGTCTCAGGTGCTGGACGCCAACGGAAGACCCTCGCGATCGACATGGCCTGTGCAGCCTTGGCCCACCTACTCAGCTCCGCGCCGTGAAGCCCATGGCGCGGGAGGTGCTGGCAAAGGTCGCCAACGGCGCCGCGAAGCACTCCGGCGGCCTGCCTGTCGCCTTGCTGGGGGACTTCCTCGAGGTCCTGAGCAAGGGTGTGGCAGCAGGTAAGCCGCTGACCGGCAGGCGGCTCGCGGCGTACGGCGCGCTCGCACAGGACGCCGCGCGCCAGGGGGTGGCGCTCCGGGCGCTGCTCGACCTCTACCTGTCGTCCGCGTGGCGGTTGTGGCGCCCCCCTCCCGGCGGTCGCCGGTGCCCACGACGACCCCGATGGGACCGTCACCGCGGGGGAGATCATGCTGCACGCCGTCGACGACGTCGCTGCGGCTCTGGCCGAGGGCTACCAGCTGGCCCGACGTGCCTTGGTGCGCGCGCAGGAGTCCGCCCGCCGCGAGTTCATCAACGACCTCCTACGGGGTACCGCCGATGTGGCCGGCGTGCTGACCCGCGCCGCGGGCTTCGGAATGGACCTGTCGGGGCCGCATGCCGTCGCGGTCATCAAGGCTGATCAGCCCTTCGAGCACACCTCCCCGCTCGTGCCGTCGCTGGAGCGCGCGATCCTCGGGAGCAAGGGCGACGCGCTCGCCCTGGTCGCTGTTAAGAACGACCAGCTCCTCGTCTTCCCTGCGCCCGATGAGGCGGCGGTCGAGCACGTCGTCGCGCGGCTCTGCAAGGGGCTCAAGTCGGCCCGCGACGGCTGGCGGATGGGCGTCGGCGGCTCTGGGTCGGGCGTGGACGGCGTCGTCTTGTCCTACGGCGAAGGGCGCGACGCCCTGGAGCTGGCTGACCGGATCGGGCTGGCAGGGCCGGTCGTGAGAGCGACGGACCTGCTCGTCCACCGGGTCCTGCTGCGCGACCAGGCTGCCCTCAGCGCGCTTGTCGCGAGCACCCTGACGCCATTGCTCACGGCTCGGGGCGGTGCCGGCCCGCTGCTGGAGACCCTCGGCGCCTACTGCGAGAAAGGCGGCAACACCGCGCAGACCGCGTGGGTGCTGCACCTGTCGGTGCGGGCGGTCACCTACCGGCTTGCGCGGGTGCAGCAGCTCACCGGCCACGACGTGCTGGTTCACGACGAACGGCTCGCCCTGCAGCTCGCTGTCGTCGGGGCGCGACTCCTGGACTGGCCCGGCTCCTTGCCGTAACCCGGCAAGGAAAAGACCTACATGGCGTCCGACTTCGGACCCTGGCGCTAAGACCCCTGCAGAGCAGGCTGGAGGCATGTGACGACCGACTGAGTCGTCATCGTGCTTCGAGGAGATCTCATGACCGTCCCGCTCTGGGCCTAGGGGGCACTGGCCACCGTCAGCTTGGTGATGCTGGCCATCGACCTTCTGGCTCACCGCAAGGCGCAGGTCATCGGCTTCAAGGAAGCCGCCTGGTGGAGCGCGCTGTGGATCGGGCTGTCCCTGGTGTTCGCCCTTGTCGTCGGGCTCACCCTGGGCAGCGGCGCCGGCATCGACTTCACGACGGCCTGGCTGCTCGAGAAGAGCCGCCGTCGACAACCTCTTCGTCTTCGCCCTGATCTTGGGCTACTTCAAGGTGCCGCGCGCCTACCAGCACCGGGTGTTGTTCTTCGGCGTCCTCGGAGCTCTGGTCTTTCGCGGGATCTTCCTCGGAGTGGGGGTCACGGTCGTCACCCAGTTCACCGCGATCCTGTTCGTGTTCGCCGCGATCCTGCGCTGTAGCGCCTACAAGCTCGTCAAGGGTGAGGACGACACCTACGACCCGGGCTCAAGCCTGGCGCTTCGTCTGCTTCGCCTGCTGCGCAGGGTGATCCCGCCCAAACAAGAGTATGCCGGCACCAGGTTCTTCGTCATCGAAGCGGGCCGTCGGGTGGCCACCCCGCTGCTGGCCGTTGCTGTCGCCATCGAGGCTGCCGACTTGGTCTTCGCG
>JAYTHM010000529.1:0-2909 GCA_043732645.1 Frankiales bacterium | reverse complement strand
AGGACCGAGATCGTCGCGGCCGCCACGGTCACCCGCCACCGATCGGCTCGCCTGGGCACCGCCACGTCTTGCTCCGAGGGGATCGTGCCAGTGCCTGGGTCATTCACCTCCGGGCAACTACACCGACCGGTCACCGGTTCCCGAGCAACCGGAAGTGGTCACACGTCATTCAGGGGACCTCACGATGACTCAGACCCGTTCTTGCATCATCGGCGCCGTACGCCTCTACCGGCCACATTCCCCCTCGATGTCAGTCAGGTCGAGCTCGTCGGATGTCGGTGGCCTTACTTGGCCAAGCGGGCCAACGCCTACCCGGCGATCTCGCTGCTGCTGCGCCGCCCGCCGGGCCGCGAGGCCTACCCCGGTGACGTGTCGTGCCTGCACTCCCGGCTGCTCGAGCGCTGCGCGAAGCTCTCCGACGAGCTTGGCGGCGACTCGATGACCGGCCTGCCGATCGTGGAGACCCAGGGCAACGACGTGTCGGCGTTCATCCCGATCAACGTCATCTCGATCAACGACAGCCAGATCTTCCTGCAGTCCGACCTGTTCAACTTCGGGGTGCACCCTCCCATCAACGTCGGCATCTCGGTGTGCGCTGTCGCACCAGGGCATCGTCGACGCGATTGAGCAGACGGGCAACCTCGGTGACGACATCGTGACCGGGCTGAAGGCCTTTGCGGAGTTCACTGAGCAGTTCCAGGCCGCCGACGGCTCCTACGTCGTCAAGGACAAGCCGGTCGACCCGATGGACAAAGTACCGAGGGCCAGGAGCGCATCAACAAGCCGGCCACCGCCGCTCCCGACGTGCCCTAACCCAGGGGTGTCCCGGGTCAGCAGTCACCGCACGCGCATCAGGTGGCGCGCTGTGGGCTGTTGTCTGGGCCCCGTGTCACCTTGGTGTCCGAGACCTTGCCCTATGCTCGGATCGGGTGGCCGCTCGCAGGTCGCAGCCGGCGTCGCGAAGTACGAGGGAGCCGACGGATTGTTGAAAGTCCCGGTCATGGTGCCGTCCGGGCCGCGGCACGGCCCGACGCGGCAGACCGTGCGTTTCGTAGTCGTGGGCGCGGTCAACACCGCGTTCGCGGTGGTTGTCTTCGTGGCCCTGGACCTGCTGCTGCGGCACCTGGTCGGCTATTTTGTGATCCTGTTGCTGGCCCACGTCGTGGGCGTCCTCGAAGCCTTTGTGGTCTACCGCCGGACGGTCTTCCAGGTGCGCGGCCACGTGCTGCGGGACCTCGCCCGCTTCGAGTCGGTCTACCTGGTGGCCCTCGGGGTCAACGCGACCCTGCTGCCGCTGCTCGTGGAGGTCGTGGGTCTGCCCGTGATCGCCTCCCAGGTGCTCATCGTGGCCGTGACGGCCCTTGTGAGCTTCTTCGGGCACAAGCACTTCTCGTTCCGGCGGCCTCGGGCCGGCGGATGACCCCCGCCGTCTCGGTCGTCGTCCCGGCCTTCCAGAACCGCGCGACAATCGCGGCTACCCTGCGCTCGATCCTGAGCCAGACGTACACGGACTTCGAGCTGGTCGTGGCCGACCACAGCTCCACGGACGGCACCCTGCAGGAGGCCCACCGCACCACCGACGACCCGCGGGTGCGCTTCCTGAGCACCCCTTCAGGTGGCGGGGCGGCCCGCAACTGGGACCGGGTCACCGACCAGGCCCAGGCCGGCCTGCTCAAGCTGGTGTGCGGCGACGACCTGCTCTACCCGACCTGCCTAGCCGAGCAGGTCGCTGCGCTGCGGGAGAATCCGTCGGCGGCGCTCGCGGCGGCCCGGCGCGACCTGGTCGACGCAGCCGGGAGGGTGCTGGTGCGCGACCGGGGGCTGGGCCGGATGAGCGGCCTGGTGCGTGGACCGGAAGCCGTCCGGGCCACGGTACGGGCTGGCACAAATCTACTCGGCGAACCGATGTGCACGCTGCTGCGCACCGACCTGGTGCGCCGGGTCGGTGGGTGGGCGACCGACAAGCCCTTCCTGATGGACGAGGACCTCTACGTGCGCCTGCTGGCCGGCCACGACCTGGTCGCCCTGCCGCGCACGCTGGCCGCGTTCCGGGTCAGCGCCGCGCAGTGGAGCGTCCGGCTCGCCTCGGACCAGGCGCGCCAGGCCCTGGCGTTCCACCGCGAGCTCCGCAGCGCCTCGCCGGGGTTGCTGTCGGCGTGGGACGAGACCGTGGGGCGGGCCGCGGTGCGCAGGACGGCGTTGCTGCGCCGCGCGGCTTACGTGGTCTGGCGGCGGCGGATGGCGGCGCAGCCCGCATGAGGCCGACATGGCCCCGCCGCGCGCCTGAGCTCGCGGTCTACCTCGCCGCGGCGCTATTGACGGCCCTGGCCGCCGTACCATTGCTGGACCTGCCCCATGTCCAACTGGGCGTCCCGCTGGGCTACAAGGGCGACGCCCTGTCTGTCGGCGTCCACGTCAAGAACGTCCTGGAGCGGGGCTGGATCGACCTCAACCCCTTCGTGGGCGCACCCGCCGGGTCGCACGGCAACGACTTCCCCGGGGCCGACAACCTGCACCTGCTCGTGGTCGCGGCGCTCGGCGTCTTCTCCAGCAGCTACCCGATCGTGCTCAACGCCTACTACCTGCTGACCTTCCCCCTCGCGGCGGTCGCTGGAGTGTGGTTCTTCCGCGTGGTCGGGGTCGGCCGCGCGCTGACGGTCGCGCTTTCGGTGCTTTTCGCTTTCGCGCCCTACCACTTCTCCCGTGGGGAGGCCCACCTCTATCTTGCCGCCTACTACCCGGTTCCGCTGGCTCTGGTGCTTGTCTACCGGGCCGTGTCGGGTGAGGCGCTGTGGTCACGACGGGCCGACCCTGCCCCCCGCTGGCGAGCCCGGCTGACCGGGCGCAACACCGCGAACGCGGGCGTCCTGCTGCTGCTCGGCACCGCGTCGTCCTACTACTCCGTCTTC
>JAYTHM010000528.1:0-9639 GCA_043732645.1 Frankiales bacterium | reverse complement strand
GGGCGTCGGCCTGCAGCGCTTGGAGCAGTACGCGGTCGATGTCGTCCACCTCACACCTCTTCAAATATAGCAAGGTCAAATATCGGAGTAACCTAATGTTCGTAGGTGAAAGCACCTGTATAGCGATTAATCTTCAGGAGAGTTAGATGTTCGCCCTCGACCATAACCTCACCAGCTCCTACCGCGTCCAGCAGCTCCGGGACGAGGCCCGGCGCGATGCCGACGCCCGGGCCCTGCGCGGTGCGCGCGGTAGCCGGATGCGCCGCGTCGGCACCCGCCGTACGCGCTGAACGGTTGCACCTGCCCGACCGCTGGTCGATATCTTCACCTCCACCACGTCATCACAAGCCACGCCGTCACCTCTCGGGCGTCAGGTCCTTCCGGGACCGCCACCCGGCTCCGCTAGAACTCCTCGGCCCCGGGTGCGGGCGCACCCTCGGGCTCCTCACCAAGCCTTCCGTCTGCCAGCTCGGTGAGCAGGTCCAGGTGGCCCAGGTGCCGGCTGGTCTCCTCGACCAGGTGCAGCACGATCCACCGCAGCGTATGGTCGCGGCGCGCGCTGACCGCGTCGAGGTCGGCGTCGGCGATGATCGCGTCGCTGACGGCGACCTGGGCACGGTAGGCGTCCACCAGCTCCGCCAGCGAACACTCCTGGGCCCGGAACTCCTCATCGCGCACCCGAACTTCGCCGGCGCCCGCGAAGTGCTCGACGAACCAGCCGTGCTCGACGCCGGTCAGGTGCGCCACCAGGACGTGCACGGTGAGGCCGGTCGGCGTGCTGACGGCACGCGCCCGCGCGTCGTCTAGCCCGTCCACCTTCCAGCAGACCAGCTGGCGCTGACGCGCCAGGTAGGCGAGCAGCAGCTGCCGCTCTGCCAGCTGGTGGCGCGGGGTCAGCCCTCCCCCCAGCAGCTGCGTCATCGATGGCTTCCTTCCACGAGATCGTCCTGAGTTGGCTACCGTGGCGCTTATCACTAACGGATGACCCGCAAGCTGCTCGTCGACGGTGCGTTGGGCACGGCCCTGCTTTGGGTCTACTGCATCTTCGATGCCGTCACCTCTGACACGGCTGCGGCCCGCAACCTGCCCAAGGGTGTGTGGGTCGTGCTCGTCATCATCTTGCCCGACGTCGGGTCGCTTCTCTGGCTCGTCGCCGGCCGGTCCCAGGGACCGACGCGGTCCCTGCCCTACAAGGGCAACACCGGCATCCCTGCAGAGTACGACCGTCCCGGCCGGGCCGTTGCGGCCTCCCCGGACGACGACGCCGCCTTCCTGGCCTCCTTGCGTGCGCGTACCGAGCAGCAACGCACTCCAGCGGCGGAGGCGTCCCGCTGCCTGCGTGCCCGAGAGGACGAAGCCCCGCCCAACTGAACAGGCCTACTCCGGGGTACTCCCGGGTTCAGGCGTAAGAGTGCAGGCCGACCACGAAGATGTTGACGACGTAGTAGTCCACGATAAGCGCGCCGGCGGCGGCGACGGCGACCCAGGCGGCCTTCTTGCCCTTCCACCCGGCGGTCGCGCGAGCGTGCAGGTAGCCCGCGTAGAGGACCCAGGTGATGAACGACCAGGTCTCCTTGGGGTCCCAGCCCCAGTAGCGCCCCCAGGCCGACTCGGCCCAGATCCCGCCGGCGATGATCGCGAACGTCCACACCGGGAAGGCGAAGGCGATCACGCTGTACGAGACCCGGTCCAGCACCGCCGCGGTGGGCAGCTGGGCGCCGAGCGACACCGGGAAATGCGGGGTGCGGCGGACAGTCAGCTGTGTGTCGTACCGGCTCCGGAGCAGGTAGAGAAGGGCCACCACGCCCGAGAGCAGGAACGACCCGCTGGCCAGGATTGCGGCCGCGACGTGGATCTTGATCCAGTAGGAGTTGAGGGCCGGGACGAGTGGCCCGGCGGCGGTGTAGAGCACCGAGGACGCGAGGCCCAGGTAGAGCACGACGGGAAGCATGACGAACGCGCCGAGGGCCCGTTCGACCCGACCGCGGGCGACGAGCACGAGAAAGAAGGTGACGGCCACGAGGGCGACGGCACTGGAGAACTCATACATATTGCCCCAGGGCACCCGGTGCGCCGCGAACCCGCGGAGCACCAACGAGGCGACGTGGACGGCCCAGCCGCAGGTGGTGAGGGCGATCGCGAACCGGCCGGACCGTGAGGGCGTCTCGACGGTGACGGTCTCGGCGGGCAGCCTCACGGGGGGCCCACCAGCGCCGACCAGGACCTGGGACGACGCGCGGACCGACGTGACGGCGCGACGGGCCTTGCGGCTGGCCTGTTCACCGGCGTAGCCGAGCATCGCGAGGGCGTAGACCACGACGGTGGCCAGCAGCAGGCCGTCGCCGAGCTGGCCCAGGCTCTGGTCGGTCACGGTCACTCCTCCACAACGGTTGAGATTGCCTTTGGCCGCAACTTCCGCACGAGGGCGGCGAACTCGAGGGCGTAGCGCTCCGGGTCGGTGCGGGCCAAACCTCCTACCTCCACGGTAGTCGGGGCACCGTCTGTCTCGCCTGCCCGGACCCTAACCCAGAGCCGCCGGCGCCGGATGAACAGTGACAGCATCAGACCGCCGACCATCCCGATCGCCGCGACAAGGGCAAGCCCCTTGCCGGGATCCTGCGTGACCTGGAAGGTCGCCCACTCCTTCGTGTCGGCGTAGGTCAGCGAGGCGCCGCCCGGCAGGTGGAAGACCTGCCCCGGCAGCAGCGCGTGGGCCTGCCCGCCGTCGATGGGGGTCATCGCGGTCGTGTCCAGACTGTAGACCGACTGCGGTGTCCCAGCGTCGACCCCGAGGTCCCCGGCGAAGGCAGCCACCGTCAGCACCGGGTTCCTCAACCCGGGGTATGACGACCCCACGTGACCGGTGCTGTCCGTCACCGTCGTGGGGGTGAACACCCCGCGGAACCCGAACTGCGTCCCTGTCGTGTTGGCCTCCTTGATGACGCAGGTCGACAGGAACTGGGGGTTCTGCGGCAGGCACGGCACGAGGCGGTCGTCGATGACGGCCCCGGTGCTGTCCTTGACGATGATGTGCGGGGCGTAGCCGTGCCCGATCAGGTAGGTCTTGGCACCGCCCACGTCGAGCGGGTGGTTGACCCGGATGTCGTCGCTCTTCTCGACGCCACCGAGGGGCGCCCAGTGGATGTTGGCATCGAACGTCAGGGCCTTGCCGTCCGGCCCGTAGGTTGCCCGGAAGGCATCGAGGCGCACCGAGAACGGCACCAGCGACGACGGCGAGAACCGTCGGCCGGGCTGCAGGTCGTCGAAGGAGGCCACCGTGTTGGAAAAGCCCCTGCCCTCCACGACGAGCACGGTCGCCTTGAAGCCGCGGAACGCCCCAAGGGCGATCCCGACGAGCAGCAGGACCAGCGAGAGGTGGAAGACCAGGTTGCCGGTCTCCCGCAGGTAGCCCTTCTCGGCCGAGATCTCGTGCTCCCGGCGCACGACCCGCCAGCCCCGCAGCGCCGTGCCGGCCTGATCAAGGACCTGATCTACCCCGTCGGTGGTCTCCCAGCGGTCGTTGACCGGCAGCTTCGCCACCGACCGCGGAACCTTGGGGGGCTTGCTCGTGAGGGCCTTCAGGTGCAACCGGGTCCGGGGGATGAGGCATCCGACTAGCGAAACGAACAGCAGCAGGTAGATGGCCGAGAACCACGGTGAGCTGAACACGTCGAACAACCGCAACTGGTCCATCAGCGGACCGGCACCGGGGTGCTGCGCGATGTACTGGTTGACGCGCAGCGGGTTGATGCGGCGCTGCGGAAGGAACCCGCCGGGGACGCTGGCCAGGGCCAGGAGGAACAGCAGCAGCAGGGCGGTGCGCATGCTGGTTAGCTGGCGCCAGCCCATCCGCAGCGGGCCGAGCAGGTCGCCCTTACGGGGCGGCTCCACCGGCTTGGGCTGGGTCGTGAGGCGGACAGCTTCCTCATCACCTCGGACGTCGCCCAGGACGTCGCTTCGGACGGTCATCAGACGCTCGGGGTGAAGCCGTTGACGACGGTGCGGACGTGGACCATCAGCTGCTCCCACAGGCCGCTAACGAGCAGCAGTCCGATGACGACGAGCAGGCCACCACCGGCCCGCATGACGACGGCGTAGTGCCGCTTCACCACGGCAAAGGCACCGAGAGCACGGCGGAACGCCACCGCTGTCAGCAGGAAGGGCACGCCCAGCCCGAGGCAGTAGGCAAAGGTCAGCAGCGCGCCGCGACCGGCGCTGGCCTGCGAGAACGCCAGGCTCTGCACAGCGCCCAGCGTGGGGCCGAGGCACGGGGTCCAGCCGACTCCGAACAGGACGCCCAGAAGGGGGGCGCCGGCCAGGCCGGCGCGTGGAAGCGCGTGGAAGCGGACCTCGCGCTGCATCCCGGGAAGCAGACCGAGGAAGACCAGGCCGAGGATGACCGTCACGGTCCCGAGGACCCGGTCGACGGCCGTCTTGTGCTCGAGCAGGTGGGCGCCAAGACCACCGAAGAAGGCGCCCTCACTGACGAAGACAGCGCTGAAGCCGAAGACGAACAGCGCGGCTCCGAGCAGGACCCGGGCCTTCACCCTCTCCCGCACCAGGACATCACCCTCGGACCGGACAGGGTCGGCCAGGTCGACGCCGGTGAGGCCGGTGACGTAGGAGAGGTAGCCGGGCACCAGCGGCAGCACGCACGGGCTCAGGAAGCTCACCAGGCCGGCCGCCGCAGCAACCGGCAGCGCCACCAGCACCGGCCCGTCCGTCACGGTAGACACGAAGCTGTCAGCGACGCTCACGGCAGACTCACAACGGGGCTCACAGCAGGCTCACGAAAAGGCCTGCTCACGGGCGAGCGCCTGCACCGGTGCGCTCAGCTCGGCCTCGGTCAGTGCCCCCGGGTAGAGCGCGGCAACCCGGCCCTGACGGTCGAGGATCAGTGTCGTGGGCGGCTGCTGGGGGGCCTTGCCGCGAAACTTCAGCAGCAGCAGGCCATCGGGGTCAACGATCGAGGGGTAGAGCACCTGCTTGCTGCGCTGGAACGCCTTGGCGGCAACGTCGTCGTCCTTGATGTCGATGCCGACGAACGCCACCCCGCCGGCCCTGGTCACGGCGTAGACCGCGTTGAGGTTGGCGGCCTCGGCCCGGCACGGGTTGCACCACTGGGCCCAGAAGTTGACAACGACGACCTTGCCGCGCAGAGAGTTCAGGTCGAGCTGCCCGCCGTCGAGGGTTCGGCCGGACAGCGACGGCGCGGGCTGCCGGTCGTGGACCTTGAACACGCCCGACGCCAGGGCGCCCACGCTGTTTTGCTGCGGCCCGTCGGTGCTGCCGTTCGCCGTACCCGTGCGACCGGTGCAGGCAGCAACCAACATGCACGCCAGGATGGCGGGAAGCAGCGAGCGGCGCACGGGAGGACCTGTTCTGGCAGCAGAGGGACCCCTCCAGTGTCGTTCAAGACCCCCTCGGCTGCCTACTGGGGTCAGGCGCCCTTCCCGGGGCGACGGGCGCCCTCGCCGGCCGGCTCGGAGTAGGTGACCAAGGCCAACTCCTCATCCTCCCAGGTCAGGGAGGTCAACGACGCAAGACCGCACTGGCGGATCCCCGGGTGGTGCCACAGCCGCCGGCCTTCGAGGTAGCGGCGGACCGTCCAGATCGGCAGCTGGTGGCTGACGCAGACCGCCTCGTGGCCCAGGTTGCGGTCACGGACGTCCTCGGTGACGTGCAGCATCCGGCGGGCGACCTGCAGGTACGGTTCGCCCCAGGAGGGCGTGAACGGGTTGTAGAGGTGACGCCAACTGGAAGGGGTCTGCAGGACGCCGTCGCCGACGCCGACGCGCTTGCCCTCGAAGATGTTCGCGCTCTCGATGAGCCGGTCGTCGGTCGTCGTCACCAGACCGAAGACCGTGCCGATCGGGACTGCCGTTTCCTGCGCACGCTGCAACGGCGAGGCGCACACCTCGGTGACGTCGCGCCCGCGCAGCGCCTCGGCGGCGTCGACCGCCATCTGCCGGCCGTCGTCGCTGAGGCGGAAGTGCGGCAGCCGGCCGTAGAGGACCTTGTCCGGGTTGTGGACCTCGCCGTGACGCAGCAGGTGCACCGTCGTTCTCACGCCGACACCCCCGCGGCTGCAGCAGCAGCCTTGGGGAGCGCGGCCGCGACGCGGTCCAGAGCCCGCTCGTCGTGCGCGGCGGAGACGAACCACGCCTCGTAGGCCGACGGTGGCAGGTAGACCCCCTCAGACAGCATGGCATGGAAGAAGGCCTTGTAGCGCAGGGTCTCCTGCTGCGTGGCCGTCACGTAGTCGACGACCTCGTGGTCGCAGAAGAAGACGCTGAACAGCGAGCCGGCGGTGTTGACCCGGTGCGCCACCCCCTCCTTGGCGAGCGCCTCGCTGGCCAGTCCGGCGATGGTCGCTGCCGTCGTGTCGACGTGGGCGTAGACCTCGTCGGTGCAGTGCTGGAGGGTCGCAAGCCCGGCGGCGACGGCGAGCGGGTTGCCGCTCAGCGTGCCCGCCTGGTAGACCGGCCCGGACGGCGCGAGGTGGGCCATCACGTCGGCCCGACCGCCGAAGGCCGCCGCCGGGAGTCCTCCGCCCATGACCTTGCCGAAGGTGAACAGGTCGGCCGCGACGCCCTCGATGCCGTACCAGCCGGCACGGGAGACCCGGAAGCCCGTCATCACCTCGTCACTGATGAGTAGCGCCCCGAAGCGGGCGCACAGCGTCTGCAGGCCCTGGCTGAAGCCGTGGTGCGGGGGGACGACGCCCATGTTGGCGGCAGCCGCTTCGGTAATGACGCAGGCGATCTCGCTGCCGTATGTCTTGAAGGCAGTGGTCAGCGCGGCCAGGTCGTTATAGGGCAGCACGATCGTGTCGGCGGCACTGGCGCCCGTGACGCCGGGGGTGTCCGGGAGGCCGAACGTCACCAGCCCGGAGCCGGCGGCCGCGAGCAGTGCGTCGACGTGCCCGTGGTAGCAGCCGGCGAACTTCACGATTTTGCTGCGACCGGTGAAGCCGCGGGCCAGCCGGACGGCGCTCATCGTCGCCTCGGTGCCACTGTTGACCAGCCGCACCTGCTCAACGGGGGCGACGCGGGCGACGATCTCCTCGGCCAGCTCCACCTCGCCGGGGCACGGCGTGCCGTACGACGTGCCCTTGGCCGCCGCCGTCTGCAGAGCCTCGACGACCGCCGGGTGCGCGTGCCCCAGGATCATCGGCCCCCAGCTGCAGACCAGGTCGACGTACTCGCGCCCGTCGGCATCGGTGAGGTACGGACCGGTGCCGCTGACCATGAACCGGGGGGTCCCGCCGACGGCCCGGAACGCCCGCACGGGCGAATTGACGCCTCCGGGGATCACCGCGGTGGCCCGGTCGAACAGCGCCTGCGACACGGGCACGTCGTACGGGTACGGGGTTGCGGTCATGCGCCCCATCCAACCAGCAACGAGGTCAGCGCAGCCAGGCGGCGGCTTCGGTGGCCCAGTAGGTGAAGATCATCGACGCGCCCGCGCGGCGGATGCCGACGAGCTGCTCAACGATGATCGGCTGCCGGTCCACCCAACCCTGCGCCGCGGCCGCCTCGACCATCGCGTACTCCCCGCTCACCTGGTAGGAGGCAACCGGTACGTCGACGGCGTCCGCCACGGCGCGGAGCACATCGAGGTAGGCCAGGGCCGGCTTGACCATCACCGCGTCCGCTCCCTCGGCGATGTCGAGCAGGGCCTCCCGCACGCCCTCGGCCGCGGACCTGGAGCCGTCCTGCTGGTAGGCCGCACGGTCCCCAAACTGTGGTGCGCACTCGGCAGCGTCCCGGAACGGGCCGTAGAAAGCGGAGGCGTACTTGGTGGAGTAGGACAAGATCGGCAGAGCTGAGAACCCATGCGTATCGAGGGATCTGCGGATCGCGGCTACCTGCCCGTCCATCATCCCGCTGGGCGCGATGACCTGGGACCCGGCGCTGGCCTGGGCCAGCGCGATGTTCGCGTAACGCTCGAGGGTGGCGTCGTTGTCGACCTCTCCCTCAGCGGTGAGCAGGCCGCAGTGGCCGTGGTCGGTGTATTCGTCCAGGCACAGGTCGCTCATCACCACCAGGGCATCCCCGACCTCGGCGACGACGTCGGCCAGCGCGAGCTGCACAACCCCCGACGGGTCGTCGGCCTGCGAGCCGCGAGCGTCTTTGCTGGCCGGGATGCCGAACAGGATGACCCCGCCGACGCCCGCCGACGCTGCCTCTGCCGCAGCCTTGCGGAGCGAGTCCCGGGTGTGCTGGACCACCCCTGGCATCGAGGAGATCGGTGCCGGTGCGTCCAGGCCCTCCTTGACGAAGACCGGCAGCACCAGGTCGGACGGGCTGACGTGGACATCAGCCACCAAGCGGCGCAGGGCGGGGCTGCGACGTAGTCGCCGTGGACGTGCCTCAGGAAAACCACCCACCGGTCCGACCCGACGGCCACCCGGCGTCCTCATCGCCGGACCCGCGACGCCGCCTTCTTCGCGCCCTTGCGCCGGCGGGCGGCAGGCGGGAGCTCACCGGCGGCCCGCAGGGCCAGGGCGTACTCCGCGAGGCCTTCGACGAGGGTCACGACGTCGGGCTTGTCGGCCAGGACGTCGACCCGCAGGCCGAGCTCCTCGGCGGTCGCCTTGGTCTGCGGGCCGATGGCCGCCAGGACCGTCGTGTCGTGCGGCTTGCCCGCGATGCCGACGAGGTTGCGGACGGTCGAGGACGAGGTGAACAGCACCGCGTCGAACCCACCGCCCTTGAGTGCCTCACGGGTCTCGGCGGGCGGCGGGGCCGCCCGGACAGTGCGGTAGGCGGTGACGTCGTCGACCTGCCAGCCGAGGTCCTTCAGGCCTGCAACGAGAGAGTCGGTCGCGATATCGGCCCGCGGCAGGAAGACCCGGTCGATCGGGTCGAAGACGTCGTCGTAGGGCGCCCAGACCTTCAGTAGACCCTCGGAGCTCTGCTCCTCGATGGGGACCAGTTCGGGCTTGAGGCCGAACTCGACGAGCGCGGCGGCGGTCGCCTCGCCGACGGCGGCGACCTTCACGCCGGCGAAGGCACGGGCATCGAGGCCGAAGTCCTCGAGCTTCTCCCGGACCGCTTTGACGGCGTTCGTGGAGGTGAACGCGACCCACAGGTAGCGGCCCGTCACGAGTCCCTTGATGGCCCGTTCCATCGGGGCGGGCGTGCGCGGTGGCTCGACGGCGATGGTGGGGACCTCGACCGGGATCGCGCCGTAGGCGCGCAGAGCGGAGGACAGCACCCCGGCCTGGTCACGGGTGCGTGGGACCAGGACGTGCCAACCGTAGAGGGCGCGGTTCTCGAACCAGCCGAGTTTGTCGGCCTTTTTCACAGCGTCCCCGACGACCACCACGACCTCGCCGTGCAGGTCGCCCGCGTCAGTCTCGACCGCGTCGAGGGTGGACAGGACGGTGCGCTGCTCACTCGTCGTACCGGCGGCGGTGACCGACACCGCAGTGGAGGCGCGGCGTCCGTGCTCGACGAGCGCAGACGCGGCCTTGGCAACCTCGCTCGCATCGCAGGTCAGGATCAGATGCCCTGGGGCACCGGCGATCCCAGCCCAGTCCAGGCCGTCCTCCACGCGCGCGACGGTCCGGGGCATCCCCACAGCCACCCCCGCGAAGGCGGGTACGGCGACGGGCGCCGGCAAGCCGGGCAC
>JAYTHM010000527.1:0-2914 GCA_043732645.1 Frankiales bacterium | reverse complement strand
GAGGTCGCGCGGGTAGGCGCTGTTAGTCGGTCCAGCGCTTGGCCCATTTGACGAGCTTTACGGTCAGGATGAGGGCGACGGCGAGGGCGATCTGGCCGAGGCGCTGCTTGGGGTTGCGGTCGGTGTTGCGGCGGAGCTGGCCGAAGTTGGAGAACCAGGAGTTGGTCCGTTCAACGGGCCAGCGCATCCCGATCCGCTGCCGGTGGCGCACCGATGACCGCCCGAGCCGTGGGGGTCGGGTCGGATCGTTGTTCGGGGGAGGCCCGTCCCTATCTGACGATTGCTGAGACGGCCGTGCGGCTGCGATGCAGCACCAAGACCGTCCGACGCTACGTCGCATCCGGCAAGCTCGTGGCCTACCGAGTCGGGCGACGTATCGCGGGCGTGAAGCTCGGCACAGATATCCGGATCGACAGCGACGACCTTGCCCACCGATCTCGCCGCCAGCCGGCAAGAAACAGCGCCACGGTCGTGAGCACGCCGGAGATGCTGCGCCTCACGCACGCCAAGATCGACGCCTGCCCCAGCCTCACCCCGGTCAGCCCTGCTCGTCGAACTGATCACCGTCGGTCTACGACGAGGCATCACACCCACCGACTGGGCTGGCATCGCGGACCTACCCAACTTCTGCCTCGACGCGTGCCGCCAGCGACAAGCCCGTGCGGTCCTGCTGGCGATCCAGCTGCCAGAGCCACTGACCATCCCGACTCCCGCCGCCCCAGACGCGCGGATGTTCGTCGAACGGCGCGCCAACGGGCTGCGGCAAGGACGGGAGAGAGCTCGATGATTTTGGCCGCCTCCACCACCCGTCCGGTCGGGCCAGGTCGCGATGCGCCGTGACCGCCGTCGACCCGCAGGAGCTCCTCACACCCGACGAGGTGTGCGCGCTGCTGAAGATGAAGCGGACCTGGTTCTACGCGCAGGTGGCCCGCGGAGTATTCCGGCCGATCAAGCTCGGGCGGAGCACGCGGGTCCGTCGTCGCGACCTGGAGGCGTATCTGTCCGGCCTGGAACACGATGGCGCCGTGACGGTTGCGTCGACCCGCTCAGCCACACCCGCACCAGCACAGGAACCCCCGACCGCTGTCACGGTGCCGGGTGAGCCAGCCCCAGCCGCGGACGGACGAACCCGTCTGCAGTCGGTGCAGCGCGCGCCACGGCTTCCGCAGACAAGCGCCACAGCAAGGCATCAGCAGTTGACTCTTCCCGACCGGTCTGGCTGAGCAGGTGGCTGTCGATCGGCGGTTCTGGGGCGGTCTTGCTGACCGGCAGGGTCGGGGCTGGCAGCCACACTCGATTGCATGACAGCTGAACTCAGCCCCCGGCTCCGCAAGGCGGCCTGCCCGAGAACGCCGTCCTGGTCGTCCGGGGCAACCTGCTGGAGGCAGCGGTGCTGCGGGCCGATGCCAGCCTGGTGTCGGAGCGCTATCCCACGTGGGAGCTGACGGGCGTGTCCAGCTTCTACGCCCGCAACAGCCAGGAAGTCGCCGTGCTGTGCGAAACCAAGCTCGACCGTTTCGCGCTCGTGTTCACGTTCCGGCGCGCCGATCTGGAGTCCGCGGGCGTGCAGATCCTGGCGACCTACCGGACGCCGCATGTCACGCTGGCCGCGGCCAGCGCCGACGCCCTCACCCAGATGCTCCAAAGCTGCCCCCACGAGCGCCTGCAGAACCCTTACCATGAAACCGAGAGCCAGGAGGACCAGGCATGAGTCAGCTCCCGGTCGACCTGCACGTCGACCTGAACAGCGAGGATGACACCGGGCTGCCCTGGGGCTTGCTGGACCGGGCCGCCGCACCTGGCGTGATCGTTGAAGGCAACTGGATCGTCGTGGGGTCCGGCGTCGTCCGAGCAGTGGCGCAGATCGCGGACATCGAGGGCAACGTGGTGCACGTGCGGCCACTGCCTGGCCCAGTCTCCCGACACCAACGGCTGCTGGGGCACCTCACCGGCTGAGCGTGCCGCGGAGTCCGGGTCACGTCGGCGGGGGCGAATCGATCAGCCGCAGGCGGGACAGTGCCGCCTCCCGCGGCGGCTGGATCAGTGCCTGATGGGCCAGCTCCAGCAGCAGCCCGGCCTTCTGCGTTGCGGTCAATCCAGCGTTAGCCAGGACCACCGCCGTCAGTTGCGCAAGGACCGCCTCCGCGGTCGTTGCGGCGCTGGGCGTTGTGGAGCCGGCGCTCGGATCCGGTGGCGGCGCCGGGCGCTGTGGTTGCGCGGCAGCGACCCGGTCGTACATCACCTTCATCGCGGCGAGCCGTTCGCTGCCGACGACCCGGTCCACGACGTGCATGTATCCCTGGGTGGTGCGGATGTTGGCGTGCCCGGCGTCGCGTTGCACGACGGCGGGAGAGGCGCCGCCGTCGTAGGACCACGACACCATGCCGTGCCGCAGGTCGTGGAAGGTGGGATTCCACTCCAGCCCAGCCCAGCCCAGCCCAGCCGACGGCGGCTCCGAACACCGAGTGGGTGAACCAGTGGTACTTCACCGGGTCGACCTGGTGAGTTCGGCCAGTCAGGTAGTCCGCGTTCAACCACGGCGCCACCGGCTGGGCGCCCTTCGCGCGGCGGGCCCAGAACCGGGCCTCGGTGTTGGCATTGCGGCAGTACGGGCAGCGGCACCCGAGGGCGTAGGTGTGCGCCTTGCCGTGCGCACCGGAACGGCCGTTCGTCGCGTGGACGTACCGGCCGGTGGGGAAGGTGACCGGCCGGGGGTCGGCGTCCTTGCGGGCGGCGTGCTCGGCGCGCAGCAACGGGTAGTCGAAGATCAGCGCCTTCGCGCCGCGAGCGTGCGCGTCGATGTGGAGCCGGAGCCGGTCGAACACCGGTGGTGAGACGGCGACCTTGCGGAACCGCTTGCCCTTGGTCGGTCCCAGCAGCCACGGCTGCTCGCCGCCGGTGTAGGCCCGGCCAG
>JAYTHM010000526.1:0-2918 GCA_043732645.1 Frankiales bacterium | reverse complement strand
ATGGTGCCCGCAAGGGTTCCGTCGCTGTGCGGGTAGCGACCTGAGGCAGCGAGCTTGTCAGCCACCGCGGCGAAGGTCTCGAAGGTGCCCTGCAGGATGCCCTGCGTGCCGATGTAGATCCAGGAGCCCGCGGTCATCTGGCCGTACATCGTCAGGCCGAGGTCTTCCAGGCGACGGAACTCCTCCCAGTTGGCCCAGTCCCCCACCAGATTGGAGTTGGCGATCAGCACCCGTGGGGCCCACTCGTGGGTGCGCATGACACCGACTGGCTTGCCGGACTGGACGAGCATCGTCTCGTCGTCCTTCAGCGTGGTGAGGGTCGTGATGAGGGCGTCGTAGGCCTCCCAGTTCCGAGCGGCTTTGCCCGTGCCGCCGTAGACGACAAGGTCCTCGGGACGCTCGGCGTTCTCCGGGTCGAGGTTGTTCATCAGCATCCGTAGCGGCGCCTCGGTCTGCCACGAACGGGCGGTGAGCTCGGTGCCGTGAGCCGCGTGGATGGGCAGGCGCGGGTTGGACTCGGTCATGACAGGTCTCCGATCACGGCTTCGACGGCCTGCAGGACGGCTCCGGTGCGCACCAGCTCGACGGCCATCTCGATCTCCGGCGACAGGTGACGGTCCGGACCTGGACCCTCGATCCCGGCGCCACGGAGCAGCGCGACGACGGCGCCGGTAGCTGGGGAGGGCTCCAACGGTCGACGGAAGTCCAGGGCGCGGGCGGCAGTGAGGACCTCGATGGCGAGCACCCTGGTGAGGCCATCGACGGAACGGCGCAGCTTGCGTGCCGCCGACCAGCCCATGGACACGTGGTCCTCCTGCATGGCGCTGGAGGGGATCGAGTCGACGCTCGCCGGGGCGGCCAGGCGCTTCATCTCCGAGACGATCGCAGCCTGGGTGTACTGCGCGATCATGTGCCCGGAGTCGACCCCCGGATCGTGGGCGAGGAACGGAGGCAACCCGTTGTTGCGGGCCTTGTCGAGGAAACGGTCGGTGCGGCGCTCGGAGATCGAGGCCACGTCGGCGGCGACGATCGCGGCGAAGTCGAGCACGTAGGCGATCGGGGCTCCGTGGAAGTTGCCATTGGACTCGACCCGGCCGTCGTCCAGGACGACTGGGTTGTCGACGGCCGAGGCGAGCTCGCGGGCGGCGACGGTGGCGCAGTGCTCGAGGGTGTCGCGCGCTGCGCCGTGCACCTGCGGGGAGCAGCGCAACGAATACGCATCCTGCACCCGGTTGCAGTCGGGACCGCGGTGCGACTCCATCACTCCCGAGCCGGCCAGGATCGCCATCAGGTTCGCTGCCGATAGGGCCTGCCCGGGGTGCGGCCGGATCGCCTGCAGCTCAGGAGCAAAGACCCGGTCGGTACCCAGCAGTCCCTCGACGGACATGGCGGCGGCGATGTCCGCCGTACGCAACAAGGTGGCCAGGTCGGTCAACGCCAGCAGCAGCATGCCGAGCATGCCATCCGTGCCGTTGATCAGCGCGAGCCCTTCCTTGGCTTCGAGGGCGACCGGGCTCAGCCCAGCGTTCGTGAGGGCGTCGGCGGCGGGCATCAGGGTTCCGCTGGCATCGCGGACGCTGCCCTCGCCCATGTAGGCCAGCGCGCAGTGGCTCAGCGGCGCGAGGTCCCCGGAGCAGCCGAGTGAGCCGTACTCGTGCACCACCGGTGTGATCCCGTGGCTCAGCAGGTCAGCGATCAACTGCGCGGTCTGCGGCCGGACCCCGGTGTGCCCGGTGGCCAAAGTCGACAGCCGCAGCAGCATCAGCGCCCGCACCACCTCCCGCTCGACCTCGGGCCCGGAGCCGGCGGCATGGGAGCGGATCAGCGAGCGCTGCAGCTGCGCCCGCAGCTCGGTGGGGATCTGCCTGGTGGCGAGCGCCCCGAACCCCGTCGAGATCCCGTATGCCGGGGTGGGCGCCGCAGCGAGCTCTTCGACGATGTCGCGGGCCCTCGTCATGGCTGCCACCGCCTCCTCGCTCACGTTCGTGGCGGCCCCGTGCCGCGCCACGGCGACGACCTCTTCCGGTGAGACGGGACCAATGCCGATGGTCACAGTGCGCGTGGTGGTGTGCATGTCCTCATCCAACGGCCTACGGCGGTCAAGACGCCAGCGTCCCGGCTGAAGTGTTGACTGGGATACCAGACTTGCGCGCCGCAGGTGACCTCGTGCTGGCCACCGCCCTGATGCCGGATCCGGAGGTGGGATGGCCTTGATCGACGCGCAGCTAGGCTCCGTGTAACCGAACGAAACCTGCACCCTGCACGCTCGACGCGATGAAGCCTGCGGTGCACCCAGGACGCCAGAACGGCCAACAACCGACGTTGATGACCCTCTGGCGTCAGAAGTAGCCGATCAACTCGAGGCGAGCTCCAGCCACGCGAGGTCTCCGGTGATGCGCGTCTCGCTCGTCATCGTGGTGTTGGCCTTCACCCACTCTGCGATCGCGGCGTCTGCGACCTTGGCGTGCTCCTCAGACTGCCACTGGCTGATCGACACCACCTTTTCGTCTTCGAACATCACCCGTAGGAGATGTAGCCCGGTGTGCTGGTCACGATGGGGATGACCCCAGCGCGAGAGTTGGCCTCGAGTTCGACCTTGTCGTCTTGGTGTGTGTACACAACCACCCGTGCGTACATGCGCAGACTCCTTTTGTCCGGACCGACGTCACGGTCGACCGGCTGGCGCACCGGGTCGGTAGTCGCAACGTAGCCCTGGCCGGGGTCGCGGGATAGGGCGCGCGGATCCTTGGAAGATCGGGCAGCAAGCCGACGGCCGATCTCAGCCGCCGTCCTCGAGACGCTCGCAGAGACGACCTCCCGACCGACGGGGCCGAGTTTCGCGGACGGAAAGATCAACGCCACCGCGGCGACGGGATGCCCCGCGTGGTCCCGGACCGCGACCGCCACGAAGGCACAGC
>JAYTHM010000525.1:0-2922 GCA_043732645.1 Frankiales bacterium | reverse complement strand
GCTGCTCGACCAGGTTGGCGATCGTGGACTTGCCCGAGGCCGGCACTCCGGTGAACCACACCACGCACGGGTGCTGGCCCTTCAGGGCGCTGTGCGAGGACTTCCCGACGTCGGTGGCCTGCCAGTGCACGTTGTCCGAACCGCGGACGGCCTTGCGCAGCATCCCCGCGCCGACCGTGTTGTTGCTGAGCCGGTCGATGACGATGAAGCCGCCGAGGTCGCGGCCCGAGGTGTACGGGTCGAAGGGGACAGCCCGGTCCAGCTTGACCGTGCACACGCCGATCTCGTTGAGCGCCAGCGTCTGCGCGGGCAGCTGCTCCATGGTGTTGACGTCGACCTTGTGGTCGGGCGTGCTCAGGGTGGCTGTCACCGTCCGCGCACCGGTCTTGAGCAGGTAGGGCCGACCAGGCTGGAGCTCAGCTTCGCCCATCCAGACCACGGTGGCCTCGAACTCGTCGGCCACCTCGGGGGCGTCGTCGGCCGCTGCGAGCACGTCGCCGCGGCTCACGTCCACGTCGTCGGTGAGGGTGAGCGTCACCGACTGCGGAGCCTGGGCCTGCTCGAGGTCGCCGTCCATCGTGACGATCCGCGCCACCGTGGAGACCCGCCCGCTTGGCAGGACGCGAACCTCGTCGCCGGGCCGGACCTGGCCGCCGGCGATCTGGCCGGCGAAGCCGCGGAAGTCGAGGTCGGGCCGGCTGACCCACTGCACCGGCATCCGGAACGGGCCGTGCTGGGTCTGCTCCGTGCTGGGCACCACCTCGAGGTGGCCGAGCAGCGTGGGGCCGTCATACCACGGGGTGTTGGCGCTGCGGGTGAGGACGTTGTCGCCCTTGAGGGCACTCGTCGGGATCGTCATGATGTCGGTCAGGCCGATGCCCGCAGCGAACGCGCGGTAGTCAGCGTCGATCTGCTCGACGACAGCCTGGGAGTAGGCGACCGCGTCGATCTTGTTGACCGCGAGGATGACCTTGGTGATCCCCAGCAGGGAGACCAGGAAGCTGTGACGACGGGTCTGCGTGAGTACCCCGCGGCGCGCGTCGACCAAGATGATCGCCAGGTCCGCGGTGGACGCCCCGGTCACCATGTTGCGGGTGTACTGCTCGTGACCGGGGGTGTCGGCGACGATGAACTTGCGCTTCTCGGTCGAGAAAAACCGGTACGCCACATCGATCGTGATGCCCTGTTCCCGCTCGGCGGCCAGGCCGTCGACGAGCAGTGCGAGGTCGAGCTCGCCACCCTGCGTGCCGCTGGTCTTGGAGTCGTGGTGCAGGGCCGCAAGCTGGTCCTCGAAGACCATCTGCGACTCATACAGCAGCCGGCCGATCAGGGTGCTCTTGCCGTCGTCGACCGAGCCGCAGGTGATGAACCTCAGCAGGCTCTTGTGCTCATGTTCGACAAGGTAGGCGTCGATGTCGGACGCGATGAGCTCGCTGGAGGCGTCCTTGTAGGTAGGCACTAGAAGTAGCCCTCCTGCTTCTTCATTTCCATGGAGGCCTTGGAGTCATGGTCGATCAGGCGACCCTGGCGCTCGGAGGTGGTGGCCAGGAGCATCTCCTGGATGACCCCGGACAGGGTGTCGGCCTCGGACTCGATCGCGCCGCTCAACGGGTAGCAGCCCAGGGTGCGGAAGCGGACCTTCCTGGTCATCGGCTGCTCTCCTGGTAAGAACCGGAAGCGGTCGTCGTCGACCATGATCAGGGTGCCGTCGCGGTCGACGACGGGGCGCTCGGCGGCGAAGTAGAGCGGGACGATCTCGATGCCCTGCTGGCTGATGTATTGCCAGATGTCGAGCTCGGTCCAGTTGCTCAGCGGGAAGCAGCGGATGCTCTCGCCGGGGTGCACCCGCGCGTTGTAGAGCCGCCACAGCTCGGGTCGCTGCTGCTTGGGGTCCCAGCGGTGCTCCCTGGTACGGACGCTGAAGATCCGCTCCTTGGCCCGTGACTTCTCCTCGTCGCGGCGGGCTCCGCCGAAGGCCAGGTCGAAGCCGCCGGCCTCCAGAGCCTGCTTGAGGCCCTCGGTCTTCCAGATGTCGGTGTGCACCGCGGAGCCGTGGTCGAACGGGTTGATGCCGAGTCGGACGGCTTCGGGGTTTTTGTGCACGATCAGGTTCGCGCCGATCTCGGCGGCCTTCTTGCTGCGCATCGTATACATGTCCTGGAACTTCCAGGTCGTGTCGACGTGCAGCAGCGGGAAGGGCAGGGTGCCTGGGAAGAACGCCTTCTGCGCCAGGTGCAGCATGACGGCACTGTCCTTGCCGATGCTGTACATCATGACCGGCTTCTGCGACTCCGATACGGCGTCGCGCAAGATGCTGATCGACTCGGCCTCGAGCCGCTGCAGGTGGGTCAGCGTCGTCATGTCCTCACCGCCGCGCACACGTCGATCGCGGCCTGGGCAAACTCTGGTCGGCAGATCAGAAGGTCTGGCAGGTAGGGGTTTTCGCGGTTGTAGACCAGCGGCGAGCCGTTCAGCCGGCTGGTGTGCAGCCCGGCGGCGGCGGCCACGGCCACGGGGGCGGCGGAGTCCCACTCGTACATCCCCCCGGAGTGCGCGTAGATCTCGACCTCGCCAAGGACCACGGCCATCGCCTTCGCGCCGGCGGAGCCCATCGGGACCAGCACCCCGCCAAGGACGTTGGCCAGCGCGGCGCCGTGGGCGGTCGGTCGGGTCCGGCTGACGGCTAGGCGTGGCGGTCCGTCGTACGCCGCGGGCTCGGGCAGGGGGTGGCCGGTGCTGAGGGTCATACCGCGCGCGGGCAGGGCGACCGAGCCGATCGTCGCGGTACCGTCGACGGTTAGCGCCACGTGCACGGCCCAGTCAGTGCGGGGCACTTCGCCGTACTCCCTGGTGCCGTCGAGGGGGTCGATGATCCAGACCCGCGACCTCGACAGCCGACCCGCCTGTACGGCGCTTTCGGCG
>JAYTHM010000524.1:0-2923 GCA_043732645.1 Frankiales bacterium | reverse complement strand
CCTCCGCAAAACGATGGAGCCGCTTCGCTGTTGGTCCAGCTGCGTCAGGTGGAGGAGGAGGCGCGAGGCCTGGAGGGCTCTGCCGGGGGCAGCGACCTGGCCCGCTTGCGCAACCGGGCGGCGGAGCTACGATCCGCGGTGCGCGCCAGTGCCTGGCAACGGGAGGGCACCCGCAACGCGGGAACGGTACGCCGGGTGGTCAGCCTGAGCGCCATACGCGCGGGTCTGGGCCGTGAGGGCTACGCGCTGGTCAGCATCGTGTCCCACAGCGGGCAGTGGCATGCCGCGCTCGTCGACGGCAGACGGGTCGAGCAGCACGTCCTGGGTTCGGTGGAAGTGGCCGACGAGCTGGTGCGCAGGGTTCGGTCGGACCTGGACGCGCTTGCACTGCCGATGATTCCGGAGCCGATCAGGACGTCGATGAGACGGTCGCTGCAGGCGGGTCTGGCGGCGCTGGACGCGATGGTGCTCGGGCCACTGAACGTCGACGGTCGCAACCTGGTCGTCTCGCCGAATGGGTCGCTCACCATCCTGCCCTGGGGACTGTTGCCATCTCGACGGGGTCTCCCGGTGGTTGTCTCACCCAGTGCGTCCACCTGGTTCAAGGCGGTGGACCGGACAGCGACGGAGTCGCAGACCCACCCACCGAGAGTGACGCGCGTGGCCAGCGTTGCCGGACCCGGTCTGGCCCGAGCCGATGCCGAGGCGCGAACCATCGCCCGAACCTGGTCCGGCACCGCGATGACGGGCTCGGGCGCGAGCACGGGCGCGGTGACCACGGTCCTGGGGACGCACGACGTCGTCCACATTGCCGCACATGGCAGACATGAACCCGAGAACCCGCTGTTCTCCTCGTTGCGCCTGGTCGACGGACCACTGTTCGCGCACGAGCTCGACTCGACACCCCGCATGGCGTCGTGCGTTGTGCTTTCGGCCTGCGAGGTGGGGCTGTCCACCTCGCGTCCCGGGAACGAAGCACTCGGGCTGACGAATGTGCTGCTGCAGCTCGGAGCCCGTTCGGTGCTCGCAGGAGTCGCGCGGGTTGCCGACGACGTCGCCGCGGAAGTCATGGAATCCATGCATCGGTTCATGGCCGCGGGCGTGGACTCGGCCACCGCCCTGGCACGGGCCCAGGTGGCGGCCGGCCGGGACGACGCAGCAGCACCCTTCGTGTGCTTCGGGTCGAGCTGGGCTGCGCCCCGGACGTGCTAGCAACAGTCAACCGAAGTATCCAGACTGCATGAAAATTGGCCCCGTGCTTACGCAGCCAAAGCCAGGAACATGGCGGGGGCGAGCTCGTCAAGCGTCCGTGATGGCGTCCGACCGTCCTTGCCACGAACGGTCGCGGACGACCCCGTGCACAACCAGCCCGGCGGCGACGTTCCCCGAACCCAGCCGGACGACCGCGAATGAGACTAAAACTGAGACTACATCGGATGCGGCGTCAAGCCGGCCTCGTGTCCTGACCTCCGACTCCTACGGACATGTCGGCGGAACCCCCTTCCTCAGAATGCGGACGGCTCACTGTCCTGGTGCGAGTGGATCGCGACTGTAGAGGGTGACACCGCTGGCTAGGACGGACTGCAAGAACGGCGACTTGGCCTTGCAGGCGTCGGCCACGTCATCCGGTGTGCACAGAACCACGTCGATGGGGGGGAACAGCCCGGCGGTGAGCTGGCGGGCGCGTCGCATGTGGGTGTCGGTGGCGCCAGGCAACTCGGCAACGACGAGGAGATCCACGTCGCTGCCGGGGTGGGCGGTGCCCTTGGCGTACGAGCCGAACAGGATGACCCTTTGGGGAGCCAGAGCGCACACCAGCCGGGCGAGAGGAACCCTGAGGTATGCCGCTACCTCAGTTGGCATCGAAAGTGACCAGGATCAGGACATCGCCTATGTCGTTGGCTGTCAGCGAGCGGAAGTCCGGTGCCATGTGCGAACGAAGTTTGAGAGTCCACACCCCCGGTTCTACCCCTGGTACCGCCAGCGTACCCACGGCCACCTGCGGGCCGCTTCCCACGGCAATCGGCGTCAGGGTGACCGGGGCGCTCGGCAGAGGCGCTTGAGGTTGCGCCACGAAGTCGCCACCGGCCCAGGAGACGGCGAGGACACTGATTGCGGTGACGGTGATGTTCTTGCCGCGGGTCCAGGACGGGAAACGGCCCGCCGTTAGCGGCAGAACAAGGGTTTGGTCCGTGCTCATCGGCGGAGTCGATAGGAAGCGGTCCCAGGGCGTGCTGGTTGACCCGCTGGCCGGGAAGTCGTTGCGGGCGCTGAACAACGCCAAGCCTGACGTCGGCAGGCTTGCCGCGTTGGCCGCCTGGACCACCTGTTTAAGGGCGTCGCCGCCGTCGACTGCCGTGTAGTGGATGTGCAGAACCACGTCGCCGACGGAGGCCAGGTCGATCTCGTTGCTGGCGGCCGGGACCTCCAGATGCCACGAGCTGATCGCTCCGGCGCCCTCGAAGGGGAGGTACCGCGGGTCCTGCAGGTTGTCGGTCAGGGACGTGACGAACAGGCCGGGGTCGTCCTGGCCGTTGCCGAGGACGATCTTTTGCGGCACCGCCGCGTACTGGTCGGTGAAGCGGTGGTCGGTGCCGGCCTGGCGCGGATACCCGGTTGCCAGGTCGGTGGTGGTGCGCACACTGTTTCTCGTCAGAGTCAGGGTGCCCATGACGTTGTCGAAGCGCCCGGGGTCGGGGTAGACCACCGTCAGGGCCATGCGCACCAGGTGCCGTTGGTAGTGCCCCGGGTAGTCCCTGTCGAACAGCGACTCGGGCAGGTCGAAGTCGCAGGACCCGTTGGTCAGCAAGGCGCGCAATGCCATCTGGTCGAGGGCGGCCAGCGACACATGTCTGCTGATCTCAAAGCGCCGGGCGTTCTGGTCCAGGTAGGACGCACGTAGCCGACGCAGATCGTGCTCGAG
>JAYTHM010000523.1:0-2924 GCA_043732645.1 Frankiales bacterium | reverse complement strand
CGGTCGGGGACGGCGCCTATACGGCGGCCGGTTCGGCCATCACCTCAGATGTCCCGGCCGGCGCGCTTGCCGTGGCCCGGGAGAAGCAACGCAACATCGAGGGCTGGGTTGCCCGCAAGCGACCCGCCGCCGGGGAGAAGTAGGAATCGCATGGCCAGCCTTGAGATCGACAGTCGTAAGAGCCTGATGCTGTTCACCGGTCGGGCCGCGCCCGAGCTGGCGGCGGAGGTCGGCAAGGAGCTGGGCGTCGACCCGGTCCCGACCGCGGCGTACGACTTCGCCAACGGCGAGATCTTCGTGCGCTTCGAGGAGTCCGTCCGTGGTTGCGACGCGTTTGTCATGCAGAGCCACGCCTCGCCCATCAACACCTGGGTGATGGAGCAGCTGCTCATGGTCGATGCGCTCAAGCGCGCCTCGGCCAAGCGCATCACCGTCGTCATGCCCTTTTACCCCTACGCGCGTCAAGACAAGAAGCACCGCGGCCGCGAGCCGATCAGCGCGCGCCTGATCGCCGACCTGTTCAAGACCGCCGGCGCCGACCGCCTGATGAGCGTCGACCTGCACACCGCCCAGATCCAGGGCTTCTTCGACGGCCCCGTCGACCACCTGTTCGCGCTACCGCTGCTGGCCAACTACGTCGCCGAGAAGTACGACCCGTCCAACATGGTCATCGTCTCGCCCGACTCCGGCCGGGTTCGCGTCGCCGAGCGCTGGACCGACCGGATGGGTGGCTGCCCGCTGGCCTTCATTCACAAGACCCGTGACCCGATGGTGGCCAACGAGGTCGTCGCGAACCGCGTCGTCGGTGACGTCGCCGGCCGCGTCTGCGTCCTCGTCGATGACATGATCGACACCGGCGGAACCATCACGAAGGCTGCCGACGTGCTGTTTGACGCAGGCGCGCTCGACGTCATTATCACGGCCACCCACGGCGTGCTCAGCGGGCCCGCGATCGATCGGCTGAAGAACTCGAGGGTGACTGAGACGATCATCACCAACACGCTGCCGGTCGCCGAGGAGTCCCGGTTCGACAAGCTGACGGTGCTGTCGATCGCGCCCCTCATCGCCCGCGCGATCAGCGAGGTCTTCGAGGACGGTTCGGTCACCAGCCTGTTCGACGGCGCTGCCTGACGCGCTCACCTGAGGCGGTGGCAACGTCCGCTAGAGTTGAGAATTGGGCCATCGTGCGCCCGACCGCTTGCACGTGTTCACGTCACACCCGCACCGTTTTTTGTTCAGCGCCCACCGCGCAGTACCGCTTTGAGGAGTGCCGTCATGTCCGAGGTCCGTATCGCCGCCGAGTCTCGCACCGAGTTCGGCAAGGGCCCGGCTCGCCGTACCCGCGCCGCAGGCAAGGTCCCCGCCGTCCTGTACGGCCATGGGGATGCCGTGCGCCACTACGCGCTGCCCGGCCGCGAGCTGACCGTGGCCCTCAAGCACGATGCCAACGCGCTGCTGACGCTGGAGACCGCCGACGGTGAGCAGCTCGCCTTGGCCAAGGTCATCGTCCGCGACCCGATCAAGCGCTCTTTGGAACATGTCGACCTCGTCGCCGTCCGCAAGGGCGAGCTCGTGACCATCGAGCTGCCGATCGTCCTGGTCGGCAAGCCCGGCCCGGACACGATGGTCGACCAGCAGACCATGACCCTCACCGTCGAGGCCGACGCCACCATGCTGCCCGACCACGTCGAGGTCAGCATCGAGGGCAAGCGCGCGGGCAGGCACTTGTCCGCGAAGGACGTAAAGCTCCCCAAAGGCACCACGCTGGCGCAGGACCCGGAGCACGTCATCGTGCAGTTCCTCGGTGTCATCTCAGAGGAGCAGCTCGAGGCCGAACTCGACGCTGCCGCCGCCGAGCTGGCCCCCGAGCCGACCGAGGAGGAGCTTGCCGCCGAGGCCGCTGCCGCCCCGGAGGACTCCGAGGCCACCGCTGAGGGTGACGCGTCCGCCCAGGCGTAACACCTTCTCTACCGAGAGAACACTGCCATGGCCGACGACCTGGTCCTGGTCGTCGGCCTCGGCAATCCCGGACCCACCTACGCCGGAAACCGGCACAACGCCGGCTTCATGGTCGCCGACCTGCTCGCCGAGCGGATGGCGGGCCGCTTCAAGGCGCACAAGGGTCGCGCTGACGTGGTCGAGGGCCGTCTCGCCGGCGAGCGCCTGATCCTCGCCAAGCCGAAGTCCTTCATGAACCTGTCCGGCGGTCCCGTCGCGAGCCTGCGCGACTTCTTCAAGGTGCCCGTCGACCGGATCGTCGTGATCCATGACGAGCTCGACATCCCCTGGGCGGCGCTGCGACTCAAGCGCGGCGGCGGCGACAACGGCCACAACGGCCTGAGGTCGCTGACCCAGTCGCTGGGCTCGAAGGACTACCTCCGCGTCCGCTTCGGAGTTGGCCGCCCCCCAGGCCGGCAGGACCCTGCCGACTTCGTGCTGAAGGACTTCTCGACCGTGGAGCGCAAGGAGCTCCCCTTCCACGTCGACCGTGCCGCCGACGCCGTCGAGGCCCTGCTTACCGGCACCCTCGAAGCCGCCCAGAACACCTTCCACGTCGACACCGCCTGACCTGCACCCGCCCCGCCCCGGCCCGGGCCCCCGAAAGTGCAAATCCACACGCCCCTGACCGTGTGGACTTGGCAAGAGGGTGAAGCGTCGGGCGTCGGGCGTCGGGCGTCGGGCGTCAGACGGCAGCGGAGGCGGGAGTGAGGGCAAAGGCGCCGTAGCGTTTGGTGAGGGCCTCGAGGGAGGTGGCCAACAGGTCGGAGTCGTCGACGCCGAGGTGGTCGGCGACGGTCTCACGAAAGCCGGGCGACCAACGCATCTCCAGGTCTCGGATCGGCACGGTGGCCTGGAGCTGGCAGAGCAGTCCCACCATGCTGAGGGCGACGCGGTGCACCATCAGATACTCCGGCGTCATTGTC
>JAYTHM010000522.1:0-2929 GCA_043732645.1 Frankiales bacterium | reverse complement strand
CCCGCGACGGACGTCAGCAGCGCGTCTGTGTCCACCAATCACCTGAGCACAGCCACCGGGCCGGGTGTCGTCACGGTCCGCGCGCACCTCGACGCGGTCACCGCCTCGGCAGGACTGCGAGGGCTGGCGGGACACCGACCTCCGGGGACCTGCATCAGGACGGTGCCGGCTGGAATGGTGACCTGACCGTCCTGCAGCTCGCCCAGCGCACCGACATCGGACTCGACCTGTCCTGGAGCGACGCGGCCGGCGCCGCCCACAGCGCGCCGGCCTGCGCGGTCGACGCCCACCTGACTGTCGACCCGACGGTCCCGACGAGTCCAGACCTCCGGACATGGTGAGGTCTTTCACGCAGGGTTGGGATGGCCTTTGACGCTGTCGTGGAGCGTGAGTGTGGTGTCGGGGTAGAGCGTTTTGGTGTCGTTGAGTTCGTTGCAGAGGGCGGCGATGGCCTTGCTGCGTGTGGGGGCGCTGGCGGGGTCGAGCCGGACGTGCAGGGTGCCGGCGATGATCTGGAGGTCACCGGGGTGCACGCTTCACGCAGTAGCGCGCGGCCTTGGTCGTCACCGTGGGCGTAGTGCGGGCGTAGGAGCTGGGCGAGGGCGCTTTCGGTGTTGTTGGCACTCATCCGGATAGCGTGGGTGAGGAGTTTGCGTTCGGCTTCCAGCAGTCGGCTGCTGGGCCGGACCTGCCCGTGGGGGAGGTGACTGGCGGTCTTGCGGGAGGTGTTCTTCGCGGCGGTCAGGTCGAGCTGCGCGGCGTTCAACGCCAGGCCGGCGGCGGGGTCGATTAGGGCCTTCAGCCGACCTTCACCAGGTCGATGAGGAAGACCAGCGTGCCGCCGGGGACGGGTCCGCTGGCGCCGTACCCGTCCTTGGGAGCGATGACGACCTCCCGACGGCCACCGATCTTCATGCCCGGGGTACCGACGCTGAAGCCGTTGATGACACCTCCGCCGACCGTGAACGGCAGGGTGTCGGGTGGCGCCGTGCTTCCAGGACGAGTCGAACTCGGCGCCGTCGGCGTAGTTGTCACCGACGTACTTCACCTCGACCGGCGAGCCCGCAACGGCCTCCGCGCCGGTGCCGATCCTGGTCGTCTCGGTCGGCGGGGTGTCCTTGGAAACCGTGAAGACCGGTTTGGTGGCACGGTCGGTCGTGCCCTTGCCGGAGGGGTGCGGGTGCCGACGGTGAGCGTGAGGGTGCGGGTCATGAAGCGGAGGTACCCAGGATCCCGGTGAGACGGTCGGCGGTGAGGCGCTTGAAGGTACGCCGGGTGCGGGTGCGGTCCAGGACGGCCGCCTCGAGGCCGGTCGGGAGGATCTGCCGGGGCTCGCCTGCGTCAGGGGTCGCGGCGAGCGCCTTCACAGCGAGGGTCACCGCGCCGTCGAGGTCCAGGGTCGGGTCGTGCTCGTTCTTCAAGACACCGGCGATCGGGTCGGCGTTGCCGCCCATCACGACGAAGCCGTGCTCCTCCGCGACGCTCCCGTCGTAGGTGAGCCGGTAGAGCTGATCGTCGGCCGGGCTGTCACCGACCTCCGCCACGGTGATCTCGACCTCATACGGCTTGCCGCTCTCAGTGAAGATCGTCCCGAGGGTCTGCGCGTAGGCGTTGGCGAGCCCGCGGCTCGTCACGTCGGATCGGTCGTACTGGTAGCCCCGCAGGTCGGCGTACCGCACCCCGGCCAGCCTCAGGTTTTCGAACTCGTTGTACTTGCCGACCGCCGCGAACGCGATCCGGTCGTAGATCTCGCTGATCTTGTGCAGGGCCTTGCTGGGGTTCTCGCCACAGAACAAGATCCCGTCGAAGTAGGCCATGACGAGCACCGAGCGACCGCGGGCGATGCCCTTGCGGGCGTAGTCGCTCTTGTCCCGCATGATCTGCTCGGGGCTGACGTAGAACGGCGTCGACACTTGGTCTCCTCGGTACGACGGCGGGCTGGTGGGCTCGTGCGGGGCTGTCAGTCGTGCGGGTGGCGGGTCAGCCGCCGGGGCGGACCATCCGTTCGGCCACGATGGTCTCGACGACGGCGGCGACCTCGTCCTCGGGGACCCGGCGTAGGCCGTCGGCGGTCACGGACATGACGACCGGGAAGATCCGGCGGGTCAGGTCGGGGCCACCGGTGGCGGAGTCGTCGTCGGCAGCGTCGTACAGCGCATCAACGGCGAGCTTTACGGCGGCGGCCTCGTCGAGGTCGTCGGTGTAGCGCTTCTTCATTGCGCCCCGGGCGAACATCGAGCCGCTCCCGACGCTGTGGAAGCTGTGCTCCTCGTAGCGGCCGCCGGTGACGTCGTAGCTGAAGATCCGGCCGAGGCCGCGGTCGAGGTCGTAGCCGGCGTACAGCGGCACGACCGCGAGGCCCTGCATCGCCATCTGCAGGTTGCCGCGGATCATCGCGGTCAGCCGGTTGGCCTTGCCCTCGAGGCTCAGGACGTGGCCCTCGAGCTTCTCGTAGTGCTCGAGCTCGACCTGGAACAACCGGACCATCTCGATCGCGAGGCCGGCTGTGCCCGCGATACCGACACAGGAGTACTCGTCGGCCGGGAAGACCTTCTCGATGTCGCGCTGCGCGATGATATTTCCCATCGTCGCGCGCCGGTCGCCCGCCATGACGACGCCGCCAGACCCGCCGGCACCGTGGGTGACCGCGACGATCGTCGTGCCGTGCGGCGCGTCGACCGCCGCACCGGCCGGAAGGGTCCGGCGGGACGGAAGCAGGTCGGGGGCGGCGGCGCTCAGGAAGTCGCTGAAGCTGCTGGTGCCGGCGGCCGTGAAGTGAGCCGGTAGACGTCCGTGGAGACCAAGGTCTTCTGCCACGTTGTCCTCTCTAGGTAGTCGATCGCGTTGTGCAAGGTCGGGGTGTCGTCCAAGAACTGCCCGAGGGCAGCGTTGCAGGGGAAGCACAGCACACCACGGACGACGTCGAAAA
>JAYTHM010000521.1:0-9702 GCA_043732645.1 Frankiales bacterium | reverse complement strand
GAGAAACGCCCGGCGGTCTTCACCGGCGCGTAGCCGGGACGCAGTTACGGAGCCCCCGATGATCCGGGGCCTGCTCGCCTTCCCCTTGCGAGCGGGTCCGGGGCACCGAGGGCTCCGTGTGACAGGACGTTAGGAGCCTGGAAAGGGCCCGTCAACGTGCCGGTCCCGGTCCCTGTGGACACTGCTGGGGACAGAGTGTTGACGGTCCGGTGTGTCGCTGTGGACAGGCTTGTCCACGGGCTGTGGACAACTCTGTGGACGACGGCCGCGAGGGCTCTGACCTGCACGAATACGTTGCACCGGCTGTGGGTGAAAAAAGATCGGCGTCGCCAGTGCGTCGAGCCGCTGCCGGCCCTCAGGCACCGATAGTTCAGGCTGGAACGGGGCCGTCCGGGCCGTCCGGATCATGAGGTCCTGTTTCCGGGCCGCCCTCACCGTCGAGTCCGTAAGGGGAGGCCGCATCCTCGTCGAGCTCGCCGTCGAGGTCCTTGTCGAGCTCGCGCAGGCCCGCGTCCCAGTCGGTCTGCTCGGCCGACCCGGCGGAGCCGGAAGCGGTCGGTCCGGCCGGTCCAGCCGGAGCAGCTGCCCCCGGGCCACCGGAGACACCGGCGCCGTTGGCCCACGCCTGCGGGTCGTCAAGGTCTGAGGAGCCAGGCAGCAGGTCCGGGTGCTCCCAGAGCGCGTCACGGCCCTCGATCCCGCGGGCCTGCGTCACCACTTCCCACAGCTCGGCGGCTTCGCGCAGGCGGCGCGGCCGCAGCTGCAAACCGACCAGCGTCGCGAACGTCTGCTCGGCGGGGCCACCGGTGGCACGTCGTCGCCGTACCGTCTCGCGCAGCGGCACGGCGTGCGGCAGCACCCCGGAGGCAGCTGCGTCGACGACCAGGTCGACCCAGCCCTCGACGAGCGCCAGAGCGGTCTCGAGGCGGCCGAGGGCGGCAGTCTGGGCCGGCGTGGCCTCGAGCTCGAACAGCCCCGAGCCCAGAGCTTCCTGGACCGACGCCGGATCGGTGGGATCGAAGGAGCCGACAGCGCGCTCGATGGCCGTTGGGTCGACCTCGATGCCGCGGGCGTAGGCGTCGACGGCGTCGTAGAGGTGGGCCCGAAGCCACGGGACGTGCATGAACAGCCGTTGATGGGCCGCCTCGCGCAGCGCAAGGTAGAGGCGGACCTCGTCCAGAGGCACCTCTAGGCCCTCCGCAAAAGTCTCCACGGACGCGGGCAGCAGGGCGCTTCGGCCGAGCGGGATACCGATCTCGGTGGTGCTGAGGACCTCCGCTGCGAGAGCGCCGAGAGCCTGGCCGACCTGCGCACCGAACACAACCCCGCCGACCTGCTTCATCACGCCGGCGAACGGGTTGGGCCCGAGGCCTTGCATCATGCCGGCGATCTCCGGCGGCAGGCTCTCGCCCGACAGCCCCTGCTCGAGGGCGCCGCCCATCGCGGCCGTGACCTGGGCGGCGACCGGGTCGACGAGCTGCTTCCAGGACGCGAGCGTGCCGGCCAGCCAGCCGGTACGGCTCCAGGCCTGCGGCTCGCCACCTGCAGCGGGCAGGGCCGTGACCGGGTCGAGCCACAGGTCGGCGAGCCGGCCCGCATCGGCGACCTGGCGGGTCTCCTCGGCCGTGACCGGTCGGTCACCTTCCTTGAGGGCAGCCGTCGCCACCTCCTCGGCCAGGTCCCAGTTGACCGGACCACCGGACCAGGACATGAGCTTTTGCAGCTGCCCGAACAGGTCACCGCCACCCGCCCCGCCGATTAGCCTGCCCAGACCGAACGGGTCGTCGTCCTCCGGCTCCCCGGAGCCGGAGGTAGGCCCGAAGCCGAAGGGTGGGCGGGTCATGGTCGGCGCTTCGAGATCATGCGTCCAACGTAACGCTCCCCCCTAGGAGAACCTGTCCAGATGGTTCGCTTCGGGCAGGGGTCCAGCCGGGAGGTCGTCGCCGTCACCGGCGCCGGCTCCGGGCTCGGTCGCGCGCTCGTCGAGCGCCTCGCGGAGCGCAATGACCTCGCCGGCCTGATCGGGCTCGACGTCTGTCCCGCCGGAGTCGACGGGGTCCAGTGGCGCACCCTCGACGTGCGGGACCCGTTGCTGGCGACCCGGCTTGCCGGTGCCTCGACCGTGGTGCACCTCGCGACGACGTACGACGTGTCGCTGCCGAATGTGGCCCGGCGCGCCCTGAACGTCGGCGGCACCGCCCAGCTGCTGGAAGCGGCCCGGGAGGTCGGAGCCCGGCGGGTCGTGCTGTGCACGTCCGTGGACGTCTACGGCACCTTTCCCGACAACCCGGTGCCGCTGCTCGACGGCGCTCCGCTGCGGGGCGTGGCCGACGACGAGACGCTCGCCGGTGACCACGTCGAGGTCGAGCGGCTCGCCGACCACGCCCGCCGGTCGGGCCTGTCGGTCACCGTGCTCCGCCCGGCCACCCTCGTCGGCCTGTCTGCCGCCTACGACGGGCAGGTCCTGCGCCAGCTCGGCGCCCCTTTGCTGCTGGCCGTCCGCGGCGTCGAGCCGCTGTGGCAGCTCTGCCACGTCGACGACCTGGTTGCGGCCCTGGAGCTCGCTGCGGTCGGTGCGGTCACCGGCGGACTCGGCGTCGGCTGCGAGGGGGCGCTCCCGCAGGTCCTGGTGGAGCAGCAGAGCGGCCGCCGGCGGCTCGAGCTCCCCGCGACGGTGGCCCTGTCGACGGCCGCTCGCCTGCACAAGGCGGGCGTGACGACCGCGTCGGTCCGTGAGCTCGACCACCTGTTCGGACCGCTGGTGGTTGCCGCCGACGGCCTGCTGGCGGCCGGCTGGAAGCCGGCTTGGACTAACGACGAGGCCCTGCGCGCCCACCTGCGGATGAGGGGCGAGGACGGCAGGTCCTCCGGATACACCGCAGCCGGGGCGACGGTCGCCCTGCTGGGAACGGCGGCGCTGGTCCGCTCCGCCCGCCGGCGCCGTCGGATCTGACTGCCCACCTCTACCCTCAGCATGTGCTGCGCCCCGTGGTCCGCCTCGCCGACATCCGTGACGCCCCGCTGTCCGTCGAGGAGGTTCTCGCCGCGGTCGAGGACCCGGCCGCGGGCGGGGTCGTGTCCTTCACCGGGCTCGTCCGCGCCTGCGATGAGGGCCGTGAGGTGACGGCCCTGGAGTACTCCGCCCACCCCACCGCCGCCCAGGCCCTGATGAGTGTGCTGGACGCCGTCGCGGCGGACCTGCCGGTCGTGGCGGTCGCCGCGGTGCACCGGGTCGGGATGCTGGCGATCGGCGACGTGGCTGTCGTCGTGGCCGCTTCGGCCGCCCACCGGGACGAGGCGTTCCTCGCCGCGCGGCGGCTCATCGACGACGTCAAGGCCACGGTGCCGATCTGGAAGCACCAGCTGTTCACCGACGGGACCGAGGAGTGGGTCGGAACACCCTGAACGGCCCTTCCCAAAGGCCGAAGGGCGACTACGGTGTTGTTGGCAATTGCCGCTTACCTCACCGTGGAGAAAGTCCTACTATGCCCACCTGGATCCTCTGGCTCAGCCCCGTGGTGGTAGCCCCCATGCTGGCCGTCGTCTGGATGGCCTGGGCGTCGCGACCGCGTGGCCCGGTGCAGGCCCTCGAAACGGTGCAGGAGTACGACCGCTTCCGCGCCGCGCTGACCTCGCCGATCCCCGATGTGCGCAAGCCTGAGAGATCGACGGCAACCACCCGCTAACCCCAGGCTCAGCGGTGGCGGCTACTCACACCCGTAGCGCGTCCACCTCGCGGCAAGCGTCCGGTCGCACCTGGTGATGATCCGCACATCAGTTATGTACATAGGCTGCAAACGGGGCAGATGTAGCGCACTCAAGCCACCCGGTACAACGTGCCGATGACGGTGAGGACACGGGTGGGAACGCCCCCGCCCGAGCTACGCAGAGGAGCACCCAGATGGAGCACGTGATCTTCTTCCCCGCGCACGACGGTTCACCGGCCTTTCGCCGCGTGGCCAGCCTCGAGGAGGCCGTGCGCCTCGTCGAGCACTTGCGCAACGTGGAGGGCGTCAACGAGGTGAGCATGCACGCGCTCACCGAGGTCCCGTTGGCCTTCAAGACCTGGTACCGCGTGGAGGTGCCCTCGGGCGAGGCTCCGGTCGTCCCCGTGGCCGTCGAGGCACCGGTCCAGACGCCGACCCTGGCTGCAGACCCGTTTGTGCTGGCGCACCTCGAGGTGCCCGAGCAGTCCGTGGTGACGCTCGCCACGAGCAACGGCCACGCGGTCGAGGCGCCCGCGAGCCTCGGCTTCTTCGCGTCCTGACCCGGGACCTGCAGCAGGGCAGCGGCGTCGTGCCTGGCGCGGCTACGCTCAGGCGGTGTCCCGCCGAGCCCTGACCATGTTCCTCGGAACCCTGCTGGCGCTCGCCCTACTCGTCGCCGGGGCTGTCCAGACCGTCCCGTACGTCTCCCTCACGCCCGGGCCGGCCTTCAACACACTCGGATCGGTCGGCGGCACGCCCGTCCTGAGTATCACCGGGCACGCGACGTACAAGGACAAGGGCGCCCTCGACCTGACGACCGTCAGTGTCCGGGACAAGATCAGCCTGTACGAGGCGATCCGCGGGTGGCTGTCCCCGAGCGAGGCTGTCGTCCCCCGAGAGGTGGTGTTCCCGCCGGACCAGACGCAGCAGCAGGCAGACAAGGAGAACACCCAGCAGATGCAGCAGTCGCAGGACGACGCGACGACCGCGGCTCTGCGCGAGCTCGGCTTCCCCTCGACGACCACCCTGTCCGTGGGGGCGGTCAAGGCGGGTGGCCCGGCCGACGGCAAGGTCAAGGCCGGGGACGTGCTCACCACGGTCGACGGCGTCAAGGTCACGGACGGGGCGAATCTGCGCACCCTCATCAGCAAGCACTCCATCGGACAGGACGTAATCGTCGGCTACACCCGGGGCGGCACGGCTGGCAGCGCAACGATCACGACCATCGCCTCGACCGAGAAGCCCCCTCGCCCGCTGATCGGCATCACGCCCAACGAGGTCTCGAGCTTCCCCATCAAGGTCGACATCACGCTTAAGGACGTCGGTGGTCCGAGTGCCGGGCTGATGTTCGCTCTGGGGATCATCGACAAGCTCGGCGCAGATTCGCTCACCGGTGGCCGCAACATCGCCGGAACGGGCGAGATCACCGCCGACGGCAAGGTCGGCGCGATCGGCGGGATCCCACAGAAGATGCGGGGCGCCAAGCACGAGGGCGCCACGGTCTTCCTTTCGCCGGCGACCAACTGCGACGAGGCCAAGGCCAACAAGCCTCCGGACCTGCAGCTGGTCAAGGTCTCGACTCTGAAGGACGCGCTGGCTGCCCTCGCGATGCTCCGCGCCGGCGGTACGCCTTCCACCTGCTGACAACCTGCGTCGCTCCACGCCCGGCGTCCTGGGCCCCCGACGTCGGCCCCGGACCGTTTACGGCGTCGTTGTCCCGCTCGCCTCGGCCGCCTACGCGCTCGGCCGCCTACGCGCTCGGCCGCGCAGGCCGACGACTTCGTGGTCCGGGTCCCTCGGTTCGGCGCGCCGGTCGCCCTGGGCTGGTCGACGCAACGACCGGCGGGTGCTCCCGAGCCGCAGCGAGGTCCTGGGGTTGGCGTCCTCGCCCGGCTGCCCGCGTCCACGTCGACCCGACCTGGGTCGGCAAGGCCCTCGACGAGCTGCTCGACAGCGTCGCGACGTTAACCCCCGTGGGCATGAGCATCGCCGAGGCCGACCGGGCCGCCGGCTACCAGCTGAGCGTGCAGTCGCGACTCGGCAAGGGAGCGGCGTTGCCCTGGACCGGCCGGTGTCGGACGAACCGGTGCCACCCGCAAGCGCTCGCCGCTACTGTTCTAGCGTCGCGTAGAGCGCATCGGCCAGGCCTGGGGTGAGGTCACCGCCCGTGACCAGGTCGTCCTGGGCGTCCTCCGACGGGGCCCGCAGGCGCAGCAGCGACTCGCGGCTGCCGTCGCGCATGACGCCCACGGCCATCCGGACCTCGCGCCGGTCGGGGTGCGCCGCGGCAGCTAGGGACGGGTCCGCCACGTCGTCGAGGCTCGCCTCGGCCGAGGGCGGCAGGACGAGCACCTCGTGCACGAGGACCACGCCGAGCACCTCGGGACCGAAGACCATCGAGGCGAGCTGCTCGTCAAGCGGAGCTTCGCCGAGGTCGTCCTGGGCGATCGGCGTGAGCGACCCCGGGCGGGTCGCGACCAGGCCCATGCTCTCGGCGAGCTGCGGCTCGGCCCGCAACAGCTCTTCGGTGTCGACGAGGGCGAACAGCTGCGGCGTCTGATCCCAGCCGGCCTCGCAGACATGGCCTTCGACCTCGGCGACGACGGCGAGCAGGGCGGGGCTGGGCGGCGCGGACATACCCATCATTGTCATGCACCGTCAGGCGGCGCCGCCGCCAGCCGCCTGTGGTTGAGTTTGGGACACGCACGAACCGACCGACACGAAGGTGAGCCAGAGCGAAGTGGCCGTCCGTCCCCGGGGCCCGGTTCTTCCGGGTCGACCGCGCCTGCTCGTCCCCGTCATCGTCGTGGTCCTGCTGCTGCTGATCCTCGGCGGCGTCTTCGTCTCGCTCTACACCGACCTGCTGTGGTTCCGCGAGACCGGGTTCTCGGAGGTCTTCTCGACCGTCCTCGAGACCAAGGTGCTGCTGTTCCTGGGCTTCGGGCTGCTGATGGCCGTCGTGATCGGCGCCAACCTGGCCGTGGCGTACCGCGTCCGCCCCCCGTTCCGGCCGATGTCGCTGGAGCAGCAGAACCTCGAACGGTACCGGGTCGCCCTCGAGCCGTACCTGCTGCCCGCGTTGCTGCTCGTCAGCGGCGTCTTCGGCGTCTTCGCCGGCCTGTCCGCTGCCGGTCGCTGGCGGACCTGGCTGCTGTGGCAGAACGCCCAGCCGTTCGGGCAGACTGACCCCCAGTTCCACAAGGACATCAGCTACTTCACGTTTGTCTACCCGTTCCAGCGGTTCCTGCTGGGCTTCGTGCTGGTCGTCCTGATCTTGTCGCTGCTCGCGTCGGCGGCGACGCACTATCTGTTCGGCGGCGTCCGGTTGCAGACCGTCGGCGACAAGATCAGCGTCGCGGCCAGGGTGCACCTGTCGGTCCTGGTCGGTCTGGTGGTCCTGCTCAAGTCGGTCGCCTACTGGCTAGACCGCTACGGTCTGGCGTTCTCCCTGCGTGGCATCGTCCAAGGCGCGTCGTACACCGATGTCCACGCGGTGCTGCCGGCCAAGACGATGCTGGCGGGTATCGCCCTGATCTGCGCGCTTCTGTTCTTCGCCAACATCTGGGTACGCAACGTGCTGCTGCCCTCCGGCGCCCTCGCGCTGCTCGTGGTCAGCGCCATCGCGGTCGGTGGGATCTACCCCGCGATCGTGCAGAAGTTCCAGGTCGCACCCAACGCGGTGGTGAAGGAGAGCAAGTACATCCAGCGCAACATCGACGCGACGCGTACGGCGTACCAGATCGCTGACACCAAGTCGACGCAATACAGCGCGGTCTCGACGGCGACGAAGGGCGCGCTGCGTGGCGACACGGGCACGATCCCCAACGCCCGGCTGCTGGATCCCAACCTGCTCGGCCCGACCTTCAAGCAGGCGCAGGGCATTCGCAACTACTTCAACTTCAACACCTCGCTCGACATCGACCGTTATGCGATCGCCGGCAAGACGCAGGACTACGTCGTCGCGGCCCGCGAGCTCGACCAGTCGCAGCTCCGCTCAGACCAGCAGAACTGGATCAACCTGCACCTGACCTACACGCACGGCAACGGCCTGGTCGCGGCCCCGGCCAACGTGCAGGGCGACAACGGGTTGCCAGTGTTTACCGTACGGGACGTGCCGCCTGTCGGTGCTGACGGCAAGGCTCCCGCTCCTGCATTCCAGCTGGACAACCCGCAGATCTACTACGGCGAGCAGTCGCCGGACTACTCGATCGTCGACACCAAGCAGGCCGAGATCGATGGCCCCGGCAACAACAAGGACAACCAGGCGACGACCCACTACGCCGGCCCGGGTGGCATCAAGCTCGACAGCGGCTTCCGCAAGCTGCTGTACGCGGTGAAGTTCAAGGAGAAGAACTTCCTGCTGTCCGGGGCGCTCACCTCCAGCAGCAAGCTGATGTACATCCGTTCGCCCAAGGAGCGGGTCGCGAAGGTTGCGCCGTTCCTGCAGCTCGACGGCAACCCGTATCCCGCGATCGTCGACGGACAGCTGCTCTGGATCGTGGACGCTTACACCACCAGTGCCGGTTACCCGTACTCGCAGCGAACCCAGCTCGGGGAGGTGACCACCGATAGTCGCACCTCTGCTGTCATCAATACCGAGGTCAACTACATCCGCAACTCGGTGAAGGCGACTGTCGACGCTTACACCGGCAAAGTGAAGCTCTACACCTGGGACGAGAAGGACCCCGTCCTGAAGACGTGGAAGAGCGCCTTCCCCGGCGTCGTGCTGCCGAAGTCAGCCATCAGCACCGACCTGCAGCGGCACCTGCGCTATCCCGAGGACTACTTCAAGGTGCAGCGCGAACTGCTCGCGAAGTACCACGTCACCGACCCCACCGTCTTCTACGGCGGCGAAGACTTCTGGCAGATCCCCGGCGACCCGACGCAGGACGCCACCCAGGTTCTGAACGGTCAGGTGCCGGCGGACTCGGTCAAGGCCAACGCCGGACCCGCGCAGCCGCCGTACTACGCCCTGCTCCAGATGCCCGGTACGACAGCTCCCACCTTCTCGCTGACCTCGACGTTCGTCGCGACCAACGCGACGAACCTCACCGCCTTCGCGGCCGTCTCCTCCGACCCGTCCGACTACGGCGACATCCGGGTCCTAGTGCTCCCCAAGGGATCGGTCATCGCTGGGCCCGGCCAGGTGGCGAACCAGTTCGAGAGCAACACCGTCGTCTCCAAGGCGCTGTCGCTGCTGCGAGGCGGCGGCTCCGAGGTGGTCCTCGGCAACCTGCTGACCCTGCCCGTCGGCAACGGCTTGCTCTACATCGAACCCGTCTACACCCAGGCCAAGAAAGAGCCAAAGTACCCGATCCTCACCAGCGTCATCATCAGCTTCGGCGACAAGATCGCCTACGAACCGACCCTCGCCGCAGCCCTGGACCAGCTCTTTGGGGCCGGCTCCGGTGTCGCGGTGCCCACACCTTCTCCCGGTGGCACTCCCTCGCCTGGTCCTGTCGCTGGGTCGAACGTCTCCCAGCTCGCCGCCGACGCCCAGAAGGCCTTTGGTGACGCCTCCGCCGCCCTCAAGGCTGGCGACTTCGCCGGCTACGGCCGCGCTCAGGAACGGCTCAAGGCCCTGATCGCCCAGCTTGCCGCCGTGGCCGGCTCCCCTAGCGCCTCTGCCTCACCTTCCCCGTCTCCCTCTGGTTAAGCTCGTTTGAAGCCCACGCCTGCGTGACGTAGTGTTGCCCTACCGACGCGGGGTGGAGCAGCTCGGTAGCTCGCTGGGCTCATAACCCAGAGGTCGCAGGTTCAAATCCTGCCCCCGCTACAAGTTTCGTGGCAGATCAGGGCCATGATCACTAGAGATGGTGTGCATGGCCCTGATACGTATGTAGGCAGCACGTAGGCAAACCAAGACCGCGTACCCACCCGGACGGTGGCGACCGCAGACGGACAGTCGGAGGCATCGCGGCCCGGCGAGGATGCCGCTGACTGACCTGGATCGTCGTCGATGTGCCCCCCGCTCGTGCAGAGCCGGTCTTCTGGC
>JAYTHM010000520.1:0-2936 GCA_043732645.1 Frankiales bacterium | reverse complement strand
AAGGCAGCCTGGGAGGGCGGGGTGACGCGCGTTGTGACGCGTGCCACACTTCGTTGACCGCGGCTGCGGTGCCCTGACCCGGGAAGGCGGACCCATGGATGCAGCGTTCGACGTGATTGTCGTCGGAGGGGGCTCGGCCGGAGCGGTTGTCGCCGCCCGGCTCTCGGAGGACCCGACAGTGCGCGTCGCGCTGCTCGAGGCCGGTGGCCCGCCGCCGCCCGAGGAGTCGATGCCGGCCGCCGTGTCCGCTCTGCAGCTCAACCCCGAGACCGACTGGATGTTCACCGGCGACGCCGGCGGCGCCGGCCGGGGACTCACCGATGGCCGCATGATGGTCCCGCGCGGAAAGATGCTCGGTGGCAGCTCCGGCATTAACTACATGGCGTATGTCCGAGGCCACCCTGGCGACTTCGACTCCTGGGCCGACGCCGGTGCCTCCGGCTGGGGATCGGCCGAGGTGCTGCCGTACTTCAAGAAGTCCGAGGGCATCCAGCCCAGTGGCGACATCGTGGTCGACCACGACGCCCACAACCCCGACGGGCCGCTCGGCGTCTCCGTGCGGTCCCCCGTCATCCCCGCCGCCCAGCAGTTCGTGGAAGCCGCGAACGCCGCAGGCATCCCGACCGGGGACTACAACGGCCGCGACCGGCTGCGCCCCGAGGGCGTTGCGTCGCTGTTCCAGACGACGACCAAGGACGGACGGCGGTCGTCGACGTTCCACGCCTTCCTCGAGCCCGTCATGGGCATCCGCGACAACCTCGTGGTCATCCCGCACGCCCTCGTCCAGCGGCTGCTGCTCGAGGACTCCGGCGACGGGCTGGTTGCCACCGGTGTGGAATACCGCACCGCCGAGGGCACGGTCGAGACGCTCACCGCCAACTGGGAGGTCGTGCTGTCCGCCGGCGCCATCGGGTCGCCCCAACTGCTGATGCTGTCCGGCATCGGGCCTAAGGACGAGCTGGCCGAGGTGGGCGTCACGTGCGTGCTTGACCTCCCCGACGTCGGCAAGCACCTGAAGGACCACCTGCACACCCCAATGGTCTTCCCGGCGCCGGGCATCGGACTCACCATGACCGAGGTCGCCCTGTCGCTCGGCCCGGACGCCCTGCGGGCGCCCGCCGGCCCGCTCCCCGCCGACCCGGCCGACGACGCGTCGCTCCCGCCCGAGCTGGCCGGCATTAAGGCCGAGGCCGAGCGGCGCCTCGCCGAGTGGGCCACCACCGGCCGCTCGCTGGTGTCCTCCTCGCTCTACGACGCCGGGCTCTGGTACTCCACCGGCCTCGGCGACGAGCACACCCACGACGCGCAGATCGGCTTCCTGGTCTGCGGCTACACCGCCGACCTGTGGCGCGGGCTGTTCCGGGTGGATCCGGACGAGTACTTCGACGATCCGGGCGCCCGCCTGGCGCCCGATGCGCAGGTCGTCGTCCTACTGCCCAACCCGGTCCAGCCGCACAGCGAGGGCCAGGTGCGGCTTGCGAGCGCGGACCCGGCCGCCCCGCCGGTCATCGAGCTCAACTACTTCGGCGACCCACACGACGTCATCGTCATGGTTGCCGTGATGCGGCGGGCCCTCGAACTAGTCGAGCAGTGGCCGGTGACCGGGATGGGCTCGCTGCTCGTGCCGCCGAAGCTGGCGGAGTCGCACGGCCACACCCCCGGCGACGTGCCGAGCGACGAGCTGCTCGAAGACATGGCCCGGCACTACGCGCTGACCGTCTACCACGAAACGTCGACGTGCCGGATGGGCGACGTCGTCGACGCCGACCTGCGCGTGCTCGGCGTGGACCGGCTCCGGGTGGTCGACGCCAGCGTCATGCCCAACGTCACCTCGGGCAATACCAACGCCCCCACCATCATGATTGCCGAGCGGGCGGCCGAACTCATCGCGGCCGCTCACGGGATCACGCTGGCCGAGACCGTCGGGGCGGTCTGAGCAGCGCTCCCGGCAGGGCTGGGAGGATGGGGGCTCGGCGTCCCGACGTCCGAAGGAGCTCGCCCAGGCCTGCCAGAACGGCCACACCGTCACCCGCGAACCCCGCCCCCTCCCCCGCGGTTAGTAACCCGCCGTAAACCAGGGACGTCCTACCACTCGTGCGCGGTGCTCCTTGAGTTCGCAGGACGCAACGGGTCGCGAGCGGTTGCGGACAGGCAGGCTTCAGCGGGGGGCGGCAGACTGGCCTGCATGTCCCCCGACGTTCCGACCGTCTTGCTCGTGGAGGACGACCGTGAGCTGGCGTCGCTTCTGCAGCGGGTCCTCAAGGGCGAAGGGTATGAGGTGACCGTTGCCCCCGACGGGCAGAAGGGCCTGCACCTGGGACTGACGCGGAGCTTCGACGCGGTGGTCGTCGACCGCGGCCTGCCCGGCATCGAGGGCCTGGACCTGATCGGCCGGCTCCGGGGCAAGGGGGTCCTCGCGCCGATGCTGGTCCTGTCGGCGCGAGGCTCGACGCAGGACCGGGTGGACGGCCTGGACGCCGGGGCGGAGGACTACCTCGCTAAGCCCTTCGAGATCCCCGAGCTGCTCGCCCGGCTGCGCGCCCTGCTCAGAAGGCACCGGGACGCAGCTCCCGTGCTTGACCTGGGGCACCGACGGCTCGACCTCGCGACCCGCACCGTCAGCGCCCTCGGTGGTCCCGAGGTTGAGCTGTCCGAGAGGGAGGCGGCGCTGCTTGCCGTACTCGCCGGTCGTCCGCAGCAGGTCTTCAGCCGCCGCGACCTGCTGGAGCGGGTCTTCAGCGAAGCCGAGTCCGAGACGGTCGTGGACACCTACGTGCACTACTGCCGCAAAAAACTGGGGCGTGGCACGATCAAAACGGTGCGCGGCCTCGGCTACCGCTTGGGCAGCGCATGACCCGCCCGCTCGGAGACGAGCTCCTGGTACGCCGGGCCTCGCGCGGCGTGGCCCTGCAGGCCGCCGGGTTCGTGGCCGCCGC
>JAYTHM010000519.1:0-2941 GCA_043732645.1 Frankiales bacterium | reverse complement strand
TTGGTCGAACACGAATCGTGAGGCCCCAGGCCCAACTACGCCAAGCCGAGGGTCATACCGCGACGCCCCTCACCACGCATCACGTCGAAGAGCCGCTTGTGCTCGATGAGCACGGAAGTGTCAGTCACGATGGCGGCGGCCAGCGTGTTGCCAGAAGCGGAGTAGACAACCCTGACTGGATCAATTGGTAGCTGGGACGACAGCTGCTGGTGGTAGTCGAGCCTATCGAGAAACGATGTGGTGCTCGCACCGCCCTTGTTGTCGTCCCATCGCTTTTCAACCTGTGCCCACCACTGCGGCAGAAGAAGTTCACCTTCGATCTCATCAGGGGTCATGATCGCGGTGTCGGTAACGGGGACGACGAGCAGGTCTGGAGTCGTCGTACGGAACGGCAACAGTGTGCGACCGAGGTGCATTGTGCGTACGAACCGCCGCTCCACCGTCTCCTCGATGCTGTCGATGGTCTTCCACGGGGCCTTTTCCTCCCGGGAACGCTTGGACTGCACACGACGCCGGCCCGCACCAGCGCCGAGACCCTGGGTGGGGGCGTCCTCGACGTTCACGAGGACCCGTGGCACGAACAGGGCACCTTGCCGGAAGCGGGTCTTGTAGGGCGACTCGACGACGACTGTTCCGGAGTCGCGGGCCACGACCGCCCCGGCCGTGATGGTGAACAACTCCTTTGCCTCGCTCCACGTGACGTTGGGGTCCGGAAGACGTGCTGACCACAGGTCCACCGTGGTTGGCATCTTCACGCCGAGGCCGGGGGTGTGGACGCCGCGGATCAGGCACGACACCATCGGGAATCCGGTCGGGGCCTTGGACAGGTCCCATGGGGTTGAGAAGGCAACGTTGAGGTCACCGGTCTGCGCGGTGTGCGGTGACCACCGCCCGGAGCGGAACCCTGTGTGCGGCAGCCGGGTTATCGTTCCGTGCGGCATGACGAACGCGAAGACGCCGAGCGGTTTGAGGTACAGCTCGACCGCCCGCGTCACGAACAACGTCGCGAGATCCCGGCCGGAAGCGCCGAGCGGGCCGGAGAGCAACTGTCGAGGCCTGGCGAGGTCTAGGTAGCGCTGCTGCATCGCCTTGGTCATCTTCGAGTACCGCAGCCAGGGCGGGTTGCCGACGAGCACGTCGACCTTGTTCGCGGTCTCGGAGAGCCAGATGGGGCGGATAAGGTTGCGAACGTAGTAACCCCAGATGTGGTTGCGCTTGGACTTCGCGAGTCCGCGCATCACCGCGAACGTCTGGCTGAGAACGGCCCTGTCGGACTCGGCGACCTTGTTGCGGGTCATGATGCCCCGGGCGAGGGTCGAGTCCGTCGTTCCAGTTACGTCCAGTGCTCGGTCAGCCATGTCGGTCACCAGCCGGTCGAAGCGGCTGGCGTCGGCCAGTACCGTCCGCGGGAAGACGAGGTCGTCACCGAACAGCGCCCCTCCCCCACCGTCGCCGGTCAACTCGTCCGACATCGTCGAAATTGTGAAGGTGTCGTCGTTGTGAAACAGGTTGCGGTTCTGTTCCCACTGCAACGAGTCCCCCAGATACACCGGGATCGACAGCTCCGGACGGTTCTCCGACGCGAGCCGTTGGGTTCCGATCGCGAGCAGGTACGTCACCCGGGCCAGGGTCACCGCGACCGGGTGGATGTCCATCCCAATGACGTGCGAGACAAGACCGGCCGTCGCCGCGTCCGGATCGACCCCGGCCGCATCAGCGGCAGCGAGGTAGGCGCGAGCAGCATGAAACACGAAGGTCCCCGACCCACATGAGGGGTCCAGGACCCGCTGGTTCAAGGGGTCCCCGACTGCGGCCGCCACAGCCCTGTCAGCAAGCCAGTCGGGCGTGTAGTACTCGCCGAGCGCCGCTCGGTCCTTGGCGGTGATCACTGACTCGTAGAGGTGCTTGAGAACATCGTGTTCGACGGCGGACCAGTCAAAGCGGGAGAGCCGTTCGGCCAGGGTCGAGACGAACGCCGCACCCCCGTCGACCTGCAGCACCCAATCGAAGAAGTCAGCCTCGACGACCCCACCGATCCCGTAGTCCTTGAACGTTCGACCGGACAGGATGTCCGCTGGTGTGGCCGTCCCGGTCGCGGAGATATCGACGTCGATGACGGCGTGGGCGATGATCTCCGCGGTAATCACGAGCAGGGTGTGGTCGAGGAACGTGTCGCTGTCGTCGCGGAACGCTGACCCGAAAGCGGTTCTCAAGAGCCGGGCCCAAAGCTGCCGCTTGAGCGCGACCTCCGGGATCGCCTTGCCCTTGGCGTAAAACGCCGCAAGCTGCGCATGGTCCAGCAGGTGGCCTGGAGATGTCACACCGAGGCGCTGCTGGATCTGCTCCGGGGTCGGCTTCACCTCCGATTCGGTCACCAAAATCGCTTCCAGCCACGTCAGGAGCCGCTCCGCATCCGCCGACACCATCTTCAAGGAGGCAACTTCGACCAGAGCCTCCTCCCGCAGGTCGTACAGGACCCACTCGACCCCGTCGGTGAGGACCCCGACGTAGCGGCGCCCATGCAACTTGCTGCGGTCTACGACGTAGCCAGCCAGCTGAATCTGGGCGTCGTGGCGAATCGTCGTCGGACGAAGATCCTTCTTGACCTCGATGACGCAGTGGCCCACCTCCACGTCCAACCGACGCCGGGTCCCATCCGCAGTTGGAACCTCCAGCCGCACCACCTGACCCGGGTCCAGGCTGAGACCGCCCCCCGTCAGCAAGCCTTGAATATCCGCTTGGATGTCGGCTTCTGTACGCGTGGCGTCCCTGGTCACAAGCCGTCGGACCAGGTCCTGCGTGTGCTGCGGCGTCGGCACCATCTACCCCCTCGAGAGGGACTCGACCGTAGCCGGTACTAACCAGCTCATAACGAGATCCCGAGGCAACATGCCGAAGGGGCCCAAGACCCCCGTACGAGGGCTTGACCCGCGACAGGGCT
>JAYTHM010000518.1:0-2944 GCA_043732645.1 Frankiales bacterium | reverse complement strand
CGAGCTGGCCACCCGTGCGAGGTCGGTCGTGGTGACCGACCTCGGCCCGCGGATGCTCGGCCCAGCGGCCGGCCGCTGCTCTGGTGGAACGAGGAGTCGGTCACCGCGCTTCCCGACGTCGACGCCGTTGTGGCCGTCTGCCGGGCGGACCTGCTCGAGGCGTTCCTGGACGGTCGGGTTGTCGAGCCGTTCGCGACCTGCCTGTGGACCTTCACGACCCGCTGACTTCAGGAGCTGACTACATGGATGTCTTGCGTACCCCAGACTCGGCCTTCGACGCCCTCCCCGACTTCCCGTGGGAGCCGCGCTACGCGGTGACCTCCGACGGGTTGCGGATGGGCTACCTCGACGAGGGCAGTGGCCCGGTGGTCCTGCTGCTTCACGGCGAGCCGTCGTGGTCGTTCCTCTACCGGAAGATGATCCCGGGGTTCCTGGCCGCCGGTTGCCGGGTGGTCGCCCCTGACCTGATCGGCTTCGGCCGCTCCGACAAGCCCGGCGCGCTCGAGGACTACACCTACGCCGGTCACGTCGAGCAGCTGCGGTCGGTGCTGTTCGACCGACTCGAGCTCACCGAGGTCACCCTGGTCTGCCAGGACTGGGGCGGCCTGCTCGGGATCCGCCTGGCCGCCGAGCACCCTTCGCGTTTCGTGAGGATCTGCGCGGCCAACACCGGCCTTCCCGACGGTCGGCACCGGCTCCCGGAGGCCTGGTGGACCTTCCGGAACTTCGTGGCCCGCACCCCTGACCTGCCCATCGGGTTCCTCGTCAGCGCGGCCGTCGTGACGCCGATGCGCCCGGAGGTCGTCGCGGCGTACGACGCGCCGTTCCCGACTCCGGCGTACAAGGTCGGGGCGCTGGCCTTCCCGGACCTGATCCCGCAGGACGCCGAAAACCCCGCGACGCCGGCGAACCAGGCCGCGTGGGAGGTGATGCAGGCGTGGGACAAGCCGTTCCTGTGCACGTTCTCCGACTCCGACCCGATCACCAGCGGCGGCGAGCGGGCGCTGATCGCCAAGATCCCCGGCGCTGCGGGCCAGCCGCACACCACGATCACCGGTGCCGGCCACTTCCTCCAGGAGGACCGCGGCCCCGAGCTCACCGCCGTCGTCGTCGACTGGATGCGCTCCATGGGGACCCTCTGACCCACCCCTGCGTCCTAGACCCCACGCTCAGGCCCCCCTGAGTTCCTAGGACGCAAGCGCTCCACGGCTAGCCTTGTGATTGTGCTTCGACAGGTCATCCTCGCCGCGTCCCGCAGTGCCCTCACCCGTAAGGTGGTAGAGCGCGCCCCCCTGAGCCGGCAGGTGGTGCACCGCTTCGTGCCCGGTGCATCCGCCGACGAGGCCGTCAGGGCCACGACGGCGCTGATTGGCAGCGGGCGGGCTGTCACCCTGGACCACCTCGGTGAAGACACCCTCGATGCGGCCCAGGCCGCCGCCACCGTCAAGGCCTACCTGGACGTGCTCCAGCGGCTGAGCGACGCCGGTCTCACCGAGCGCGCCCGCGCCGAGGTGAGCGTGAAGCTCAGTGCCGTCGGGCAGGCGGTCGACGAGCAACTCGCCCTGGCCAACGCGACCCTGATCTGCCAGGCGGCGCGGGACGCGGGTACGACGGTCACCCTCGACATGGAGGACCACACGAAGACGGACTCCACCCTCGGGGTTCTTCGCGAGCTCCGGAAAGACTTCCCCCAGACGGGGGCGGTCCTGCAGAGCTACCTGCTTCGTACCGAGGCTGACTGCCGTGACCTCTCGACCGCCGGATCGCGGGTACGCCTGTGCAAGGGCGCCTACAAGGAGCCGGCCAGCGTCGCATTCCAGGACACCGACGACGTCGACAAGAGCTACGTCCGCTGCCTGAAGGTCCTGATGGCTGGCGAGGGCTACCCCATGGTCGCGAGCCACGACCCGCGGCTGATCGCCATCGCGGGCGACCTGGCGAAGGACCGCGCCAAAGGCAGCTACGAGTACCAGATGCTCTACGGCATCCGTCCCCAGGAGCAGCTCAAGCTCGCCGAGCGCGGCGAGACGATGCGCGTCTACCTGCCCTACGGTGACGAGTGGTACGGATACTTCATGCGCCGCCTCGCCGAACGCCCCGCCAACGTCGCGTTCTTCCTGCGCGCCCTGGCGACCCGCTCATGAGCCACACGTTCGCCCTGATTGGCGTCGGCAAGCTCGGCGAGGCTCTGCTGTCGGGGATCTTGCGCTCTGGGCGCCCGAAGGAGCAGGTCATCACCGCCGAGCGTCATGCCGGCCGGGCCAAGGAGATCGCCGACCTGTACGGCGTACAGACCGCCTCCCCTGCTGAGGCTGTCGCCCTGGCCGACGTCGTCCTGCTCGCGGTGAAGCCGCAGGACATGCGTACCGCGCTGCGCGACCTGGCCCCCGGGATCCGCGCCGACACCCTGGTCGTCAGCATGGCCGCGGGCATCACGACGGCCTTGCTCGAGGAGGAGCTGCCCCCGGGTACGCACGTCGTCCGGGTCATGACCAACACGCCCGTCTTCGTCGACGAGGCGATGTCGGCCATCTCCCCTGGCAGCTACGCCACCGAGGAGCACCTGGCCCTCGTCGAGGACCTGCTCCGCCCGGTGGGCCGGGTCATCCGCGTGCCGGAGTCCCAGCAAGACGCGGTGACGGCCCTGTCGGGTTCGGGTCCGGCGTACTTCTTCTACCTCGTCGAGGCGATGATCGACGCCGGCATCCTGCTCGGCCTGCCCCGCGCGGTCGCGGCCGAGCTGATCGTCCAGACCGCCGTCGGGTCGGCCAAGATGCTCAAGGAGAGCAACGAGCACCCCGTCGTCCTGCGTGAGGCTGTCATGTCCCCGGCTGGTACGACGATCTCCGCCATCCGCGTCATGGAGGACCACGGTGTCCGGGCGGCCATGCTCGCCGCCCTGGAAGCCGCACGGGACCGTTCCCGCGAGCTCGCCGCCGGCTGA
>JAYTHM010000517.1:0-2944 GCA_043732645.1 Frankiales bacterium | reverse complement strand
CCTCGCGCAGGGCCTTGACCCCCTTCCAGACGGCCGTGGCCATCTCGGCCGGTGTGAGCTGGTCGGCGTTGCTGATCTTGCACGGCGCGAGGTCGGTGCCCTGGCCGATGTCGACGGCGTAGCCGACTGAGATGCCCTCGAACGGCACGATCTGGTTGCCGAGGACCCGAGCGTTGCCCTCCGGGATGACGCGCACCGCGTGGGCTGCTGCGCAACCGACGACGTGCATGATCGTCAGGCCCTTCGCGCCCGCCGCACGTCGACTGTCGACGTACCGCTGGATCGGCTCGGAGTCGATGATCAGACGCGTCAGGAGCCGTCCCTCCGTGGGGGCACTCCAGGTCGCGACCGCCACCTTGCGGCGTACCGCTGCTGCCCGTGCGGCCTGGTCCGGGTAGGACGCGGTACGACGGGCCTCGCGGGCCACCATCACACCCGTGGCGAGGCTGGCAAGGAGGGCGGCGCGGCGAGGACTGGGCACCTCAGGACTCTAGGGCTCCGCCACGCACGTCCTGACGCGGGCATAACTGGCCGCGGTGGGGTAGGAACCGGGGGTGCACTCTATCGCCCCGAGCGCGCTTCCGTCCCCGAGGAGGACCCATGGCCATCGCCACCGTCGACCCCACCACCGGCCAAACCCTGAAGACCTTCGAGGCCCTCACCGATGCCGAGCTCGAGGAACGCCTGGCCCGGTCTGCGGCCGCCTTCACGGCGTACCGGCGCACGACCTACGACCAGCGGGCCACCTGGTGCCGGGCCGCTGCGGACCTGCTCGACGCCGACACCGAGCATGTCGCGGAGATCATGACGACGGAGATGGGCAAGACCCTTGCCGCCTCGCGGGCCGAGGTCGGCAAGTGCGTGGTGGGTCTGCGCTTCTACGCCGAGCACACGCCGGCAATGCTTGCCGACGTGCCTGCCGACGCCACCGCGGTGAAGGCCACCAGGGCGTACACCCGCTACCAGCCGCTCGGACCGGTACTGGCCGTGATGCCGTGGAACTACCCGCTGTGGCAGGCGATGCGCTTCGCTGCGCCCGCGCTGATGGCCGGCAACGTCGGGCTGCTCAAGCACGCCTCGAACGTGCCGCAGACCGCGCTGTACATGGAGGAGTTGTTTCGTCGTGCCGGCTTCCCGGCGGACGTGTTCCAGACCCTGCTTGTCGGCGCCGACAAGGTCGAGACGATCCTGCGCGACAAGCGGGTCGTCGCAGCCACGCTCACAGGCTCGACGCCCGCGGGCAAGGCCGTCGCGGCCCTGGCAGGGGAGGAGCTCAAGCCGACGGTGCTCGAGCTCGGGGGCTCCGACCCATTTGTCGTCATGCCGTCGGCGGACCTCGAGCGGGCCGCGCAGGTCGCCACCACCGCCCGCTGCCAGAACAACGGCCAGTCCTGCATCGCAGCCAAGCGCTTCCTGGTCCACGACGCGGTGTACGACGAGTTCGCCGCGCTGTTCGCGACAGCTCTGCAGGCGCAGGTCCTGGGCGACCCGCGCGAGGAGGGCACCAAGATCGGGCCGCTCGCCACTAAGCAGGGCCGCACCGACATCGAGGAACTCGTCGCGGATGCAGTTGACAAGGGTGCGCGCGTCCTGGTCGGCGGTCGGTGCCCCGACGGCCCCGGCTGGTTCTACCCCGCGACCCTCATAGAGGGGCTGACCCCCGAGATGAGGCTGTACGACGAGGAGGCTTTCGGGCCGGTGGCGGCGCTGTTCCGCGTCGGCTCGCTCGAGGAGGCCATCGAGCTGTCCAACGCGACCGTCTTCGGGCTGGGTTCCAACATCTGGACGACCGACCCTGCCGAGGCGGAGCGCTTCGTCGACGACGTCGAGGCTGGGATGGTCTTCGTCAACGGTATGACGACCTCCTATCCCGAGCTGCCCTTCGGCGGCGTCAAGACCTCCGGCTACGGACGCGAGCTGTCCGACCTGGGGATCAAGGAGTTCTGCAACGCCAAGACCGTCTGGATGGCGTGAGCACCCCGCAGCTGCGCCCCTTCCTCCGGCAGATGGGCGCCTACAAGCCCGGCCGTCGGCCGGCCCCTGGGCAGGACCTTTCCCGGTTGGCAAGCAACGAGATGCCCTACCCGCTGCTGCCCGAGGTCGTGGCAGCGGTGAGCGCTGCGCTTGCCGACAGCAACCGCTACCCGGACCCGGCTGCGGAGGTCCTGACCGAGGCGCTGGCTCGCAAGCACTGCGTCGACGTGGACCGGGTCGCCGTGGGTTGCGGCTCGGTCCAGCTCGTCCAAGAACTCGTCGAGGTCACCTGCGACGCCGGTGACGAGGTCGTCTTCGGGTGGCGGTCCTTTGAGGCCTACCCAACCCTTGCGATGATCGCCGGTGCCACCCCGGTGCAGGTCCCGCTGGCCGGCGGCCACCTCGACCTCGACGCGATGGCCGACGTCGTCACCGACCGGACCCGCCTCGTCCTGCTGTGCAGTCCCAACAACCCGACCGGGCCTGCCCTGGCCGCGGATGCTGTCAAGGCGTTCCTGGAAGCGGTCCCCTCGCGTGTGCTCGTGGTCCTGGACGAGGCCTACGCCGAGTTCGTCGACGACCCGCTTGCTGTCAACGGGTCGGGTCTGCTGGCGGCCTACCCAAACCTGGTGGTGGTGCGGACCTTCTCCAAGGCGTACGGGCTGGCCGGCCTGCGTGTCGGCTACGCCCTGACCGGCGACCCGGCCGTCGCCGGCGCCCTACGTCAGGTACACCTGCCGTTCGCCGTGTCGATCGCAGCACAGGTCGCGGCGCTGGCCTCCTTGGAGGCCGAGCCGGCCCTGCTCGCCCAGGTTGCGGAGGTCGTGGCCCTGCGCGAGCCGCTCCGGCAGGAGCTACTTGCCCTCGGGTGGGATGTGCCGATCGCCCAGGGCAACTTCGTGTGGTTGCCCGCCGGTCCGGACGCCGAGGCGCTTGCAGCCCGATTTGAGCAACACGGGGTGCTCGTGCG
>JAYTHM010000516.1:0-2954 GCA_043732645.1 Frankiales bacterium | reverse complement strand
ATCGTGAGCAACCGCGGACGGACGATCCGGCCGAAGACGCTCAACCAGAAGCGCTACGTCGAGGCGATCGACGACCACACGATCGTGTTCGGGATCGGCCCGGCCGGCACCGGCAAGACCTACCTGGCGATGGCCAAGGCCGTCCAGGCGCTGCAGGCCAAGCAGGTCACCCGCATCATCTTGACCCGCCCCGCGGTCGAGGCGGGCGAGCGGCTGGGCTTCTTGCCAGGCACCCTGTTCGACAAGATCGACCCCTACCTGCGCCCGCTGTACGACGCGCTGCACGACATGCTCGATCCCGAGCTGATCCCGAAGCTGATGGCGGCCGGAACGATCGAGGTCGCACCGCTTGCCTTCATGCGCGGCCGGTCCCTCAACGACTCGTTCATCATCCTCGACGAGGCGCAGAACACCTCGGCCGAGCAGATGAAGATGTTCCTGACCCGGCTCGGCTTCGGCTCCAAGATCGTCGTCACCGGGGACATCACGCAGGTCGACCTGCCCAGCGGCACGCTCAGTGGCCTCAAGGTCGTCCGCGACATCCTGGACGGGGTCGAGGACATCCACTTCGCCGACCTCGACAGCTCCGACGTGGTCCGCCACCGCCTCGTCGGCCGCATCGTCGACGCCTACGAGCTGTACGACGCGGAGGTCGCCAGCACCGCCCGCACGCCCGGCCGTCGCGATGACCCCCGACGGGGCCAGCGGTGACGGCTGACTCCCACTCATCGACGTCGGCGCCCGGCCCGGCAGGCAGCTCGGCCCCGAACGCGCAGGACCTGCACCGTCGGCTCGCGGACGCGCAACGCACCTGGAAGGCGCCGAGCGTCGTGGCAGTTGTCGTCCGCAACGGGACGGTCACCTGGTCGGGTTCGGTAGGCGCGGCCGTTGTCGACGTCGACGCCGACGCCGACGCCGACGCGACTGTCGAGGGGCTAGCCGCGGGCACCGACGTGAGCTACCGGATCGGCAGCATCACCAAGACCTTCACGGCCGTGCTCGTGCTTCAGCTGCGCGACGCGGGGCTGCTCGACCTCGACGACCCGCTCGGCAAGCACTTGCCCGGCACCCGGCATGCTGACCTCACGCTGCGCCGGCTGCTCGCCCACGTCTCCGGGCTGCAGCGTGAGCCGGTGGGGGACCTCTGGGTCAACCTCGACGTGCCAACCAGGGAGAGCCTGCTCGCCGGATTCGAGCGGGCCGAGCAGGTGCTGCCGGCCCACGCGGCGATCCACTACAGCAACCTGGCCTACGCGATTCTGGGCGAGGTCGTCGCCCGGGCCACGGGGGGCACCTGGGAGCAGGCGCTGCACAGTCGCCTGCTCGGCCCGCTCAGCCTGACCCGGACCGGCGTCAGCCCGACCGCGCCGAGAGCGCAGGGCTATCTCACCGAGCCGTGGGCCGACGCCGTACGCCCCGAGCCCGACATGGTGACCGGCGCCGCCGGACCGGCGATGCAGCTGTGGTCCACGGCGCAGGACCTCGCCCGCTGGGCGGCGTTCCTGGCCGACCCGGCACCGGAGGTGCTGGCCGTGACCACGCTCGAGGAGATGCGCCAGCCGGTCGTCGTGTTCGACCCGCACGCCTTCACGCTCGCCTGGGGTGGCGGTCTGATGTTGCTGCGCAAGGGGGAGCGGGTCCTGCACGGGCACGGCGGGGCGATGCCCGGGTTCCTCGCCGGCTGCTACGCCTACCGCGACGACACCGAGCGGGCCGGCGCGGTAGTGCTCACCAACACCGGCCGGGCCGCTGACCCCGAGGGGCTCGCCGCCGAGCTGCTCACCCAAGCGCTCGACGCTGACCCACGACCGGCGCCGGCCTGGTCCGCTGCCGCCGTCCCCGACAGCGTCCGGGACCTGCTCGGACCGTGGTGGGCCGAGGGCACCGAGTTCCTTGTCGAGTGGCGCGAGGGCGCCCTCACGATGCTTTCCCGCGGGGGCAACGAACGCCGTCGCACCCGCCTTGAGCGGACTGGGGCTGATGCCTGGCAGGCCGTGGCAGGCCGCGAGCAGGGCGAGCGCCTGCGTGTCGTGCGCGATGACCAGAACGGGGTGGTGCGCATGCTGTTTGCCGGGTACGCCTACACCCGCGACCCCCGTACCTTCGCTGAGTTGACCCGACCTGAGCTGACCCGACCTGAGCTGACCCGATGAGCATCGAGGTTGCCAACGAGAGCAGCCGGACCGTCGACGAGCAGGCCCTGGTACAGGTCGCCCGGCACGTCCTGGACGCGATGCGGGTGTCGCCGCTGGCGGAGCTGTCGGTGCTGCTGGTCGACACCGAGCACATGACCGAGCTGCACGTGAAGTGGATGGACCTGCCGGGGGCCACCGACGTGATGGCCTTCCCGATGGACGAGCTCGACCTGCGTGGCTCACGTGGCGCCGGGCATGCGCACGGCGAGCGGCCCGACGAGTTCGGCCCTGCCCTGCTCGGGGACGTCGTGCTCTGCCCGCCGGTCGCCGAGCAGCAGGCCGCCGATGCCGGCCACAGCACCGAGGAGGAGCTGCACCTGTTGCTCACCCACGGGGTCCTGCACCTGCTCGGCTTCGACCACGAGGAGCCTGCAGAGCACGCCGAGATGTTCGGCCTGCAGGGGCAGCTGCTCGCGTCCTGGAAGGCCTCCCGCCCCGCGTGAGTCCCCTCTCCGAAGCCCTTCCCCTGGTGGTGGCCGGTGCCTTCGTGATCCTTGCCGCCGCCTTCGCCGGGGCCGAGGCCGCCCTATCGCGACTGTCACGCGTCGCCGTCGAGCAGCTCGTGTCCGACGCCCGGACCGGGGCCAAGCGCTTGAAGCGGCTGCTCGCCGACGGCCCGCGGTCGCTCAACCTGCTGCTGCTGCTGCGGCTCGTCTGCGAGATCTCCGCGGTCGGCATCGTCACGTCGTACACGCTGGACCGGGTCGGCGGGTCGAAGGCGGTGGTGCTGGCGGTGGCGGTGATGGCAGTCGTGAGCTA
>JAYTHM010000515.1:0-2957 GCA_043732645.1 Frankiales bacterium | reverse complement strand
ACCCGCTTGCCCGGGAGGTGCTGGCCGGGGTCAGTGCGGCCCGCGGTCGCAGTGTTGATCCCAACGTCTACCGCGCCATTGCCAACCATCCGCGTGCGCTGCAGGCGATGGTGCAGTTCGGGACGGTCGTCTACTTCGAGAACTCGATGACGCCGGCCCAGCGCGAGCTCGCCTACCTGACCGCGTCGGTGACCAACGAGTGCCACTATTGAATCCCGACTCATGTGCTGCTCGGTCGAGCAGCGGGGCTCACGGAGGACAAGCTCGCACACCTGGGTGACGACCCCCTCCCGGAGGGGGTGTACGAGCCGGACGAGGCGGCCATCGTCCGCTACGCCCAACGCTCGACCCGAATGGACGTCATCGACGAGCAGACGTACGGGGATCTGGCCGCGCACTTCACCACCGAGCAGCAGATCGAGATCTGCTTCACCGTGGGGCTGTCCAACCTCATCAACCGCTTTCACGCCACCTTCCTCACCGAGGTCGACCCCCAGACGCAGGAAGCGCTCGCACCGAGCTGCCCGCTGTCCTACCCGCCGACACCCCCGAGCTGAGCAACAACCACGAGCGCCGCCACCAACCTCCCGGCCCCATGTCCGGTCGATGTTTCGCCTGCCCACAGGCAGCAGCGCTGCTGAGCGGCAACAGGGTGTTCCGGGACGACGACGAGACCCGATCGCGATGGCATGACACAGGGTGCCGTAGGCCGACCGGCTCCGCCGCCCGTTCCAATCCGTTGCCCGCGCCGACGTCGCCGTGGCGCAAGAGATCCGTCCCGGTCGCCGTCGCTAACCGGGACGTGGTGCGCGGCATGAGCGTATCGGCAACCAGGGCCCGACCCGAGACCACCGTGCGAACATCGGGAAGTGAAGATTTTCTGCCGGCTTGGCGGGTGGTCCGCAGCGGCCGCTCATAGGCGCGGCTACAAAACGTGGTGAGTTCCAGCCGGTTTAAACTGGCTCCGTGAGCAACACTCGGTAGCGGCTGGTCTGCGCTTCGGGCCGATTCTCGCGGGGGTTTGCAGGCAGGGTTCGCTCCACGATGAGCTCCCGCTGCGATAGGCCGAACTCCTGTCGCAACTCGACGAGCCCTGTGTTGCTCAGGACCACCTGCCATCCCTCGGCGCAGCAAGCGTGACTAGAAGGCTGGTGACTGAGCTGTCCGCGGGCGCGACGGACCGAGCGCGCTCGCCAGGCACCGTCGTCTCCGAGCCAGCAAAACGGCTGCCTTCGGTCAAGTGTCCAGCCGAGCCGGCGGCCAGCGGCGGGGTGAAGCGCAAGCCAGCTGTGCCACACGGGGTCACTGCCGATCTCCCAGCACTCGACGACCAGTTGCTCGTCGTCCCAGTCGGCGTCTCCCAGCGCGGGGTAGCCGCTTGCGCCTATGGAACTTTGCTTCCACAGCTGCCGTTGCGGCAGCACAATGCCGCCACTTTCGGCCGGGCCGTGAGCGCTTCGAATAGTGCGGCTCTCCTCCGGCTTTCCCCACTCCAGAAGCACCCAGTCAGTGGACTCAGCCAACACATATCTCGATGCTGGCATCGCTGCGTACGCCCGTGCGGCGTTCTCGGTCTGCTCGCTCCAGTCCCGAACGTCGTAACGCTCATCTGTGGGCGGTCGCCACGGCGGGGGGGTCGTGTCGTCCAGCGGCGTCGACACGACGTGTATCAGCACTTCGTCGATGAGTCCGAGCACGTATGAGGGTGCCTCGGCAACGCTGGCATCGAGGACCCCACTGTCTGCTAGCTCGGCCAGGGCGATCCCAAGCGCGCGCCGGCCGGCCATGTACGACCAGGGGCGGTAGGAGTGACGTTGCCCTCGAGCCAAAAGGCGTGCTGCGTGCTCTTGATATCCGCCGCGCAACCACGGCATGTCCAGCTTTACCGCGATAGTGGCGGCCCGGTACACGGCCGTCTCCGACGAAAGGCCCGCACACCTGGCCGCGATCCTGATTAGCACGTCGAAGGGCGCGACGACCTGCTGCGGGTCGTGCATGTCGATCATAGGAACGCCCCGCGAATCGAGTTCGGGGACGGGACGCGACGGACGAGGGGGCAGCGCCAATTGGTATGTACCTGGCAGCGCCCGAGGCGACGGGACGCGGATAGGGAGCCCGTGGCGGAGGCAGAGCCGGCCAGCCAGGTCGCGACAAATCGCGTCATCCCCCGCCGTCGCTGCTTGGATAGATGCCGCAAGCCCGGGCAATAAGTCCGTCCGCGGCGCCCCCCACGTGACCAGGGTGTGCAGCGCTGCCTCTGCCCGCCACCCGCCGTAGTCAATGGACTCAGCGAGCACGGTCTCCGCCTCGTACAGAGCCGCGTCGAGTGCAGCGTGCAGAACGCGCCGGGCTCCGAAGTCAAGAGGCCGGACCGGATGGCCGAAATAGCTCGCAATCCAACGGAGCAGCGCCGCTACCGGCGTGCTGGCAGGGACGATTGGCTCGTCCCGGTCAGAAACATCATGGGCTGCTGGCGCGTAGGCATCGAGGTGTTCCAACACCTGGGGCCAGGCTCTTGCTATCGACTCGTCGCCAGCAATTGTCTCGAGAATCCGTCGTAAATCCGGGGGCGAGATCAGTCCCGATAGGCCGCCGGTGGACAACGCCCCAGCCAGGTCACGCGCCGCTAGCCGCGCCAGGACCGGGTCACGGTGCCGTAGCGCTGCGCGGAGCAGGACCAGGCGACTACCACCGTCGTAGTGTCGAAACCAGCCATAGGCCGGTGTCCGGGCGAGAGCATCCGCGACCGCGGCCTCAGCATCCTGCGCAAGTCCGGCTCTGGCTGCAATCGCCGCAATTCCGCCGAGCGCCCGACCGGCTAGGCGCAGCCTGCGGGCCTGATCCAACAACGCTCCGGCGACGGCGACCGAGACGTGTTCACCAGATACTGCATCAATCGCACGGTCCCAGTCGTAGGTACCCACGTCTGGTCCGGGGGTGCGGCGCAGCTCGGACAG
>JAYTHM010000514.1:0-2976 GCA_043732645.1 Frankiales bacterium | reverse complement strand
GGGGCAGCGACCCGGGTCCTCTCGTCCCCGGCGACCCCCGCAAGTCCTACGACGTGCGGCCGGTGATCCAGGCCGTGCTCGATCCCGGGAGCTACCTCGAGTTGCACCGTGACTGGGCTACCAGTGCCGTCACCATGGTGGGCCGCCTCGGTGGCCGGGCCGTCGGGGTCGTCGCCAACAACCCCCAGGTGCTCGCCGGATGTCTGGACGCGGAGACCGGCGACAAGACCGGTCGCTTTGTCCAGTGGTGCGACGGCATGGGCCTCCCGCTGATCTTCCTCGTCGACGTACCGGGCTACCTGCCAGGCGTGGGCCAGGAGGACGAAGGCGTCCTTCGCCGTGGGGCCAAGTTGTTGCACGCCTACGCAGGAGCAACGGTCCCGCGGCTCACGGTGGTCACCCGCAAGGCGTACGGCGGCGCGTTCATCGCCATGGGATCCAAGGGCCTTGGTGCCGACCGGGTCTTCGCCTGGCCGGGCGCACAGGTCGACGTGATGGGGGCCACGGCTGCCGTCGAGGTCCTCCACCGTCGCGAACTCGCGGCTGAGAAGGACCCTTCGGCCCGCGCCGCCCTGGTACTGCGGCTTGCCGCCGACCACGAGGCGACGACAGGTGGACTCACCAGGGCGCTCGAGTGCGGCGCCGTCGACGAGGTCATCGAGCCGGCCGATACGCGACGTCGCCTGATCGAGTCACTGGCCGTGCTGCCACAGGTCAAGGGCACCCGGCCGAACGGACCGCTCTAGATGACCTCGCCCCGTTCCGTCCTCATCACCGGAGGCAACCGAGGAATCGGGCTGGCAACCGCGAGATCCCTTGCTGCACAGGGACACCGGGTGGCCGTGACCAGCCGAGGTGGTGAGGTTGACGGGCTTTTGACCCTCAAGTGCGACGTGACATCCGCGGCCGACGTCGAGCACGCCTTCGTGCAGGCGGAGCAGGCTCACGGTCCCATCGAGGTGCTCGTCTCCAACGCGGGCATCACCGACGACCAGCTGCTGCTGCGGATGAGCGAGCAGTCGTTCAGCCGCGTCCTCGACACCAACCTCACCGCGTCCTTCCGGCTTGCGAAGAGGGCCTCGAGGTCGATGCTCAGGGCGCGCTGGGGGCGGCTGCTGTTCGTCTCGAGCGTCGTCGGGCTCAGCGGATCGGCGGGGCAGGCGAGTTACGCCGCGTCCAAGGCCGGGCTCGTCGGCTTCAGCCGCTCCCTGGCCCGCGAGCTCGGCGGTCGCGGGATCACCAGCAATGTCGTGGCGCCCGGCTTCGTCGACACCGACATGACCGCCAACCTGACCGATGCCCGCCGGGAGCAGGTGCTGGCGAGCATCCCCGCTGGGCGGACCGCGACGGTCGACGAGGTCGCCGCCGTGCTGGCCTTCCTGGCCACCGACGAGGCGGGCTACGTCAACGGTGCCGTCATCCCCGTCGATGGTGGCCTCGGGATGGGCCACTGATGACGGTGGCGTCTGCGCCGACGGGAGTCATCGGAGGCGTGTGCTTTGTTGTCCTCGGCGAGGGCGGTCCGGTGACGGTCTTCGCCCACGGTCTCGGGGGATCTGTGGCCGAGACCCGGCCGTTGGCGACCAGGGTTGCGGGGACCAGGGTGCTGCTCGACTTCCGAGGACACGGCGGGAGTGCTCTGCTCGACGACGGCTGGGACTACGACTTGCTCGCTGACGACCTGCTCGCCGTCGCCGACGCTGTCGGTGCCTCGCAGGCTGTGGGCCTGTCCCTTGGTTCGGGCGCCCTGCTGCGCGCTCTGTCCCGCGAGCCGGACCGCTTCTGCAAGGTGGCCTTCGTGCTCCCCGCGGCTATCGACGGCACTCGGCGCGACGGGGCCACCGCCCGTCTGCTTCGCCTCGGGGCGGCCATCGAGAGGCAGGACGCGCGCGCCACGGCTGACATCCTGCTCGAGGAGCTCCCCTCCGCCGCACGGGAGCGCCGTGGCGTCGATGCACTCGTGCTGCGCCGAGCTGCCCAGCTCGTGACCAAGCCGGCGCCCGCACCTAGCCGCGAGGACCGGCCGCTGCTCGACCGGGCCGTCCTGGACCAGATCGCCTGCCCGGCATTGGTTCTGGCCCAGGCCGAGGACCTGCTGCACCCGGCCGACCTGGCCGTCGAGCTCGCCGGTCTGCTCCCGCAGTCGGAGCTGGTCGTGCTGCCCGAGGGCGGCGTGTTTTGGACGGCTGCCCGCGAGGCCCAGATGGTCCTCGCCCGACACCTCATGGAGAACTAGATGCTGCTCGAGGGCAAGCGCCTGCTCGTCACCGGTGTGCTCACCGACAAGTCCATCGCCTTCTCCGTCGCCCGGATCGCCGCGGAGCAGGGTGCGATGATCGTGCTCACCGGCGTCGGCCGCTCGCTGTCGCTCACGACCCGGATCGCCAAGCGGCTCCCCGGGGAGCCGCCGGTGATCCCGCTCGACGTCACGTCCGAGGAGGACCTCGAACTGCTACCGAAGCGGCTACGCGAGCACGTCGACGGAGTGGACGGGGTGCTGCACGCGATCGGCTTCGCGCCCGCCGCTGCTTTGGGACAGGGCGTGCTCGAGACCTCGTGGGAGGACGTCGGTACCGCGCTTCATGTCTCGACCTGGTCCTACCCCGCGCTGGCCCGCGCGGCCCTTCCGATGATGGCCCCCGGGTCGTCGTACGTAGGGCTCGACTTCGATGCCCGGGTCGCCTGGCCGGCCTACGACTGGATGGGCGTCGCGAAGGCGGGGCTGGAGAGCGCAAACCGTTACCTCGCGCGAGATCTTGGCCCGCACGGTGTTCGATCCAACCTGGTCGCGGCGGGACCGTTGAAGACGATGGCCGCCAAGGCCATCCCAGGCTTCCAGCAGTTCGAGGACGCCTGGGCTTCTCGAGCGCCGCTCGGGTGGGATGTCACCGACCCTGAGCCGACCGCCAAGGCGTGCGTTGCGCTGCTGTCGGATTGGTTCCCCAAGACCACCGGTCAGATCGTGTACGTCGATGG
>JAYTHM010000513.1:0-2983 GCA_043732645.1 Frankiales bacterium | reverse complement strand
CGATCAGGCACTGCGGCAGGTCCACATGACGCGGGCGGAGCGCGACGAGCTCCTCCCAGCGCATCCCGGTCTCGATCCCCACCAGCAATAAGAGACGGTCCCGGTCCGGGATGGATAGCAGGAGCTTCTCGAACTGCTCGGGGCTGATGGACTCCCGGCTGGGCGTGATGACCTTGGGCAGGTTGCTGCCCTGGCACGGGTTGTAGGCGATGACGCGGTCGCGGATGGTGGCTTTGAAGATCGAGTGCAGCATCGTGTGGTGCTTCCGGACCGACCGCGGCGAGAGGCCGCCCTGCACGGCGGTGGCGACCCAGCCGTGAACCACGGTCGGGGCGATGGCACTCATCGGGTACTTCCCGAAGTACGGGAGGAAGTGCGCGTCCAGGTTGCTGCGGTACGCCGCCTGGGTGGTCAACTCCAGGTGCTGCAGGCTGAGCCACCACGACTTCTCCACGTAGACCGCGAACGTGACCTGCCCGGCCTTCCGATCGACCCAGGACCCTTCGCGGATCCGGATCTCGGCAGCATGACCGGCGCGGTCGGCCTCGGCCCGGCTCCGGAACGTCCCGGCCGACCGTTTGGCGTCGGTGGGGTCGCGGTAGTTCGCGACGTACCTGGCGGAGCCGTCGGCGGCCTTGCGCTTGCTCAACCACGCCACGAAGCACCTCCCTGGCAGTGCGAAGACGGCCGTCGTCGCAAGGATCGACGCCGGTGCTTGCGACGTGGGAGGCGTTCGAGCGCGTGCTGACCAGGAGATCGGTGGGTTTCCACGTACAGATGTAGGCAACCCAAGGGCAGAACACCCGAGGCCACAAGACGGAAGTCAGGGTCGCGGTGCCGGACCAGCCCCCGGCGGTGGCCCACGGCCAGATTTGGGAGCTGCGCGCCAACGGTTCGTGTAGACAGAATGTAGGTAGAATGAGCCGAGATCGCCTGCGCAACAGCCGATCTCGGTTGCGGAAGTGAGCGTGCTGAATGTCGAAATCGTAGAGGACGTAACCCAACGACGGAGTACCGAGCTCGAAGAGCTGGACGACGACGTTGATCGCCCCTACGTTGCTGTCGACGGGCGGCTCCGACGGCCCGGCGTGGAGGCAGAATGTAGGCAAATTCCGGGCGACTGACCCGGACATCAGCGGACGTTGACAGACGCCGCACCTCTGCGAACTGCATGTTTGACCGTCCAGGCGAGTCCACCACCGTCCATCTGGGTCGGTCTCGCGGCGCTCATAACCCAGAGGGCGCAGGTTCAAATCCTGCCCCCGCTATAAGGCAAAACCGCAGGTCAGGGCCATGATCGCCACACGCGGTGATCATGGCCCTGTGGCGTTTCGCGCGTTCGGTCAACGGTTGGTCAACGGATGCGACCTCTGGGTCGCTGATCGAGCGGTCTCCTGCGTCGGCCGTGCGATTACCGGAAGCTCGCCGGACGGCCCCGGGTCATCCAATCGACCTTGGCGGCTCCGTGGCCGTCGTGCGAAGCTGGGTGACGCTTCAGACAGTGGACGAGGCGGCTGTGACCGCCCGCAACACCGCGCAACCCGTCACGCCTCGGTCCGGCCACACTCGGCCCCCGTCGGCCAAGGACCGCCGAGCGGCACGTCTTCGTAAGGTCCCCTCACATGTACCAGGGCTGCCGTCTCGCGATCGTTTACGCCCCGAAGCTAGCGATGATCGTCGCCTTCGCCGTGGCTCTGGCCAGCCACTTTCGGAGGGTGCTCGCGGCGGGCGGTGACCGCGTTGCGGACAGCACCGCAATCGGCCCGGTTTGCTCGCGGTCACCGTCCGGTTCGCGTCGTTAAACCCTGGACCTGCCCGGCCGACGGAGGCCCGTCCAGCGTGGCTCGCCCCGAACTAGCATCTGCGCCCGCCTGCATAGCACGCCGCGCCTCGCCGGCCGCGGCTGCGGACGCCGACGTGACGCGAAACGTGGGCGCCGTCAGCGGCCCGAGGTCCCTGCGAACCGGCCGGCCAGTTCGTCGGTCAGGGCTGGCCAGACGACCGGGTCATGGCCCGGGATGAGTGGGTAGCTGCGTTCGCCGGCGATCGCCTTGAGGCGGCGGACCTGCTCGGCGCACTCCTCGGGCGTCGCGTCGACCCGGCCCCCGATGGAGGGTCGTCGTCGATGTTCTCGCTCAGATCGGCTGCGTCGAAGGTGAAGACGTAGCCGCCGCCACCGACACTGTCATCCAGGTCGACCACAAAGCTCTGGTGGCCGGGGGTGTGGCCGGCGGTGGGGACTGCGGTGACCCCCGGCGCGACCTCGACCTGCCCGTCCGCCAGTCGCCAGTCGTGCTTGGGGTCGTCGAAGTCGACCCGGTAATTGGCGTGCCGCTCAGCTTCAACGGTCAGGCCGTACTCCAGCTCACGACGCTGGCAGTGCACCGTGACGCCGGTGAAGTGCCGAAGGCCGCCGGCGTGGTCGAGGTGTAGGTGACTCAGCCTGACAGCGTGGACCTCCGACAGCTCGATTCCGGCGTGGGCAAGCGCCTCCTCCAGGGGTTCGTCGGACCCGGGCAGTATCGCCCGGTGGATCGGGTCAACGTAGAAGCGCCGGCGGAATGCGGCGTCACGCATTAGTCCAGTATTGAAGCCGGTGTCGAGCAACAGCCAGCCGCCGTCGACGTGCAGCAGGATGCCGGGTACCGGCTAGCGCCGGGTCAGCCCCGTCCACCGACACCGCCTTGGGCAGGTCCTCCCACCCCAGGGTAAGCAGCACGATCTCGCGCACTCCGTTACGTGCCATGTCGAATCCGTTTCTAGTCGGTGCCCTCGAAGCCAGGAGGGTTCGATGCGCCGGATCGGCCATGCTCAGGGTCGAGGACTGCAAAGGGGCGCGAGCCCGGCTAGTGTCCTGCGCCGTTAGTTCGCCTGATAAATAGTAGAATCTGGGTATGGCGCGGACAGGACGACCCAAGGCCGAGTTGTTGCTGACTGGCGATGAGCGCGAGCAGCTCGTGCGTTGGTCTCGACGCCGGAAGTC
>JAYTHM010000512.1:0-2995 GCA_043732645.1 Frankiales bacterium | reverse complement strand
GAACCCAGGTGACCTCGAGCAGAGCCAGCAGCTGTTCGTAACTGATCGCCGCGGCGTGCAGGAAGGCGGGGACTGGCGCGGGGTCGATCGCCGGGTTGCTGGGGCTCCAGGCCATGACCGGGCTGATGAAGTTCCACGCCACCTGCGAGCTGACGAAGGCGGCCGTGGTGATGAGGTCACGCTCGTGGGGGTCGATGCCGAAGCGTTCGGCGGCCATGCTGAGCCGCTGGGCTGGAGTGGATCCGGCAACCGGGCGCAGGGCCTCGCGCAGCTGCCACAACGAGATGCCGGACTGCTGCAGGGAGGTGCGCAGCTGGTCGAGCGGGGCGTCGTACGGCAGCGTGTGCGGGTAGCTGGCCCCGGCCAGGATTGTGTATGCGCCGGCGTTTACGTACTCCGGCGCGGCCCGCAGTTCGGCGGCGCTGCGGGTGCTCTGCTTCCACACGGCGGGCATCGGCGGGCTCACCGCGTCCTCGAGTAGTTCGTTGACTAGGTCGATGTACGGCAGCGCGGTGTCGGTGTTCGGGCAGTTCAGCATCAGGTGGCCCAGGTCAGGCCGCCGGTCGAGCAAGGCTGCCAGTGCGGTTCGGAACGGACCGGTCAGTGGGTGGTTGCGCAACCATAGGAGCAGGTCGCACAGGTAGGCGGCGGGGCTGAGCACGGAGGTGCAGTCATCTACTGCGCAGTAGTCCTGGGAGCCGAACAGGGTGGCCAGGGACTGGTCGCGTTGGATCGCGTCATTGGTGGGTTGGTCGAGATCGCTGAGCGAGCCGATGCCTTTGGGCCACGGCCCGAGGAAGTCACGGCGGTACTGGGTGATCAGGGAGACTACGCCGGCGTACCGCTGTACCGCGCTCTGGTAGGTCCGGTTCGCCTCCGGCTTGGTCAGTCCTGCGGCCGTGGCCTGGGTGAAGAACTGCTCCCTGCCGAGGGTGGCGATCTGCGTGGCGGAGTGCAGGCCCAGGTTCAATAGGGTCGCGGCGTTGTCCACGGTGGCGGTTACGCGCAGCACGCGCTGTAGTCGCTTGAGGTTGCTGACCACGGCGGGACGGTCCTGGGGCTGGACACCGGCGAACGCCTGCTCACCCTCGTGGTCTAGGTACCCCGCGATGTTGGTTCGGACCAGGTCCAGGGAGCCATTGGTCGTGAAGAAAAGGGTCAGCGGCGCCTGCTGAGTAGCTGGTATGAACGTGCCGCTGCCGATCCGGCTGGAGAGAGCCGCCGTCGGGTACGCGCGGGTCACCCGCGTGTACACCACCGCGGCGAACACCTCCGCAGGGCTCGCGTCACCTGCACCGTCGATGTTCGATGGTGATCCGACCTGCTCGACCAACTGGACCCAGTCCTGTTGACTGAGCCGGGCGAGGTCCGCCAGTGACGTGTAGACACCGCCGGTGTAGTGGGCCAGCAGCACGCTGATCAAAGGCAGGTGGTTCTTGACCAGCGCTCCGATCTCCAGGGTGCGCTGAACGGCGGAGGCCTGCTCGGCGCTGAAGCCATGCTGGCCGTCCCCGAGGGTGCGCCAGAAGCTGCGCATCGACCCGGTGTTGTTGACCAGCGCCCCAGCAAAGGTCTGTTGCTTGGCCGGGTCCAGGCCGGCGTGATCCAGTAACTGTCCAAGGGTGGTCTTGCCGACCAGGTACGGCTGGTCGAGTGCGTCCGTGGCGTGCAGAGCGTGCAGGCGCTGCACCAGGCCGGGGATCTTGTCGCCGAAGGCCGGGTCGATGAGGTTCTTCTGGAGCGCCGTTTCCAACGTCTGGGTCAGCACGCTGGCAGCCAGAGCGACTATCAGCGAGCCGACGCGACGGACCAGGGGATCGATCAGTGTGAAGCCCTGGCTGGCCTCCAGTAGCGGGCTGGGCAGGGCGGATGGCACCCGTTGCCTTACGAAGGCGTAGTAGGCGGCGGCAGGGATGTCGTTAGCGGCTTCGAGTCGCGCGGCGAGGACTACCGCCATGATCTGCTCTGTGCTGGCCTGTGTCTCCCGCGCGAGGAAGGTCACGTCCTGGTGCTCGTCGTTCTCGACCACCTCCAACAGGGTCAGGCGGCCCAGTTGCGGCCGGATGACCCGCAGGAGTCCTGAGAACTCGGACACATCGCCGAGCCGTGGTTGGAGATCGATCCTCAAGTTCGGCGCACTGGGAGTGGCGAGCGACTCCAGCGGCTCCCCCAGCTCAGGCGACCGCGCCTCGACGACGATCAAGGGACTTCCGACCGCCTCCTCGGGCAGCCGATAAGACAGGTCGTACTCGCCCTCCTCGGAAGCATGCCCGCTGGCCAGTTCGACACGGTCGCGAATCCGCTTCCACCACACGACCACGAGCGCCCGCGAGACCTCACGACCGTCGGCCTTGGTGACACGTCCGTGAACGCGACTTCGGTCTTCATCCATGCGTGCCTCCACGACAGGATCAAACGGGCAGAGTCAACGATGGCCCTATCGCGGTGCTATGTCCATGCATCTGGATGAGCGGGGTGCGTGGCCTGCAGGTCGGTTGCGATCGATCATGGCCGGTTGGGAGAGGTCGAGTCGACGATCGGTCAGGAAACCTCAGCGTCGACCAAGGCTCTACCAAGAACAGCAGTGACTCATCGAGTCGAGCCGGGGTCTCCACTGGATGCACTCTCCGGAGAAGCGTGCACCTCGCCGATCTCGCCGCTGTTCTGGACGTCAGCGGACGACGGCGAACGGTGATGGACGACCGGAGGCGCCGTCCGGGGACGGACCTGAGACGAGAACTGAGACTAGAGCCCAAAGGTGCCCGCCCCCAACGGATCGGGAAACGGGCATCGTCGCAGCTCAGAGCGGTGGCGGTGGGATTTGAACCCACGGTGGAGTTTCCCCCACACACGCTTTCGAGGCGTGCTCCTTTGGCCGCTCGGACACGCCACCGTAGGCGAGATTACTAGAGTCGGTGCCCCGCAAAGAAATCGAGCAGAATCTGGGAGCACTCCTGCTCTCGAACGCCGCCGATCACCTCGACCCGATGCGTGG
>JAYTHM010000511.1:0-2997 GCA_043732645.1 Frankiales bacterium | reverse complement strand
GCCGACACCGACTTCACGTGGGAGCAGTTCGTCACCCGCAACAACACCGAGCTGGTCGCGGGCTGGGGCAACCTCGTCAACCGCGTGATGTCGCTGGTCAACAAGAACCTCGGCGCGATCCCCGAGGCCGGTGACCTGGCCTCCCACGACCTCGCTGCACTGGCTGCCTCGAGGGCCGGCTTCGACAGCGTGGGGCACCTGCTCGGCCGCAACCAGGTGAAGGCCGCGCTCAACGAGGCGATGCGGATCGTCGGCGAGGCCAACGGCTACCTGTCGTCGCAGGAGCCGTGGAAGCTCAAGGACGACCCGGTACGCCGTGCCTGCGTCCTGCACGTCGCCCTCCAGCTGATCGACGACGCGAAGACCCTGCTGACGCCCTTCCTGCCGCACAGCTCGCAGAAGGTGTTCGAGATGCTCGGCGGGACGGGGGCCTGGAGTGGGATGCCGGAACTGCGTGAGGTCGACGACCTCGACGGCGGGCCGTCGTACCCGGTCCTGATGGGGGACTACGCCAGTGCGCAGGCCGTGTGGGAGTCGCGGCCGATCGTGCCGGGCGCCCCGATCGGGCCGCCGGTGCCGCTGTTCACCAAGCTCGACCCCTCGGTGATCGAGGAGGAGCTGGCCCGCCTCGACCCCGGAGAGACCCCGTGACCCGCTCCTTGCGTCCTCGTCCATACGCCGAGGCGACGGGGGAGTTGCTATGACGCAGCGGGGGTCGCGCAGCCAGCAGGAGGCCCCTCCGGCGCCGGAGCCGCTGACCGTCGCGGTGGCCGACAGCCACTGCCACCTCGACATCATGGGCGGCAACGTCGCCGAGCAGCTCCGGGCTGCGGCCGCCGTGGGGATCGACACCGTCGTGCAGATCGGGGTCGACGTGGAGTCCAGCCGTCTGTCGGCGCAGCTGGCCCTCGATTTCGCGAACGTGCACGCGGCGGTCGCATTGCACCCCAACGAGGCCGGCCGCGGGCAGGCCACGGCGCAGGCGCTTGAGAAGATCGCCACCCTTGCCAGGCTTCCGCAGGTGAAGGCCATCGGGGAGACCGGCCTGGACCACTTTCGGACCGAGGGGACCGACGGGCACCGGCTGCAGGAGGAGTCCTTCCGTGCGCACCTGCAGATCGCAAAGGACACCGGCAAGGCGGTCGTCATCCACGACAGGGACGCGCACGAGGACGTCCTGCGGGTCCTGCGGGAGGAGGGTGCCCCCGAGACGGTGGTGTTTCACTGCTACTCGGGCGACGCGGCGATGGCCCGGGTCTGCGCCGACGCCGGCTACTACCTGAGCTTCGCCGGACCGGTCACGTTCAAGCCCAACGACGAGCTCCGGGCGGCGGCGGCGGTGTGCCCGCAGGACCGGTTGCTGGTCGAGACCGACGCCCCGTTCCTGACGCCGATGCCCTTCCGAGGACGGCCCAATGCGCCGTACCTGGTGCCTTTGACAGTGCGGGCGATCGCGGCCGCACGGGGGGAGGACGTGGACGAGGTCTGCCACGCCCTCGCGGCCAACACCAGGCGAGCCTTCGCCCTCTGAGCCCCTCTGGACACCCTGAGCCCCCGTGGGCGGGCCGATGAGAGGGGACTCACACCGGTGGGCAGGTTCAGCCCCCTGACCTGCGGTTTTAGGTCGTGCCGGTTGTCCACATGAAGTCGTTTCGTCCTCAGGTGAGCATCCGATCATTTGGCGTGCCGCACCAAGCCCGTTACGTTACCGAGACATCCGCCGGGGTCGGGGAAGTCCACGGCGGTGCAGGACAGGGGGCTCACTGGGCCCCCTGCGCTGTGCCGCCTGCCCGTGCCCGGGAAGCTCGAGGTTCGGAGTTCCGTGAGCGTCAGCTCTCTCGCCATGCGCCCTGTGGCCCTAGGTCTCACCCTGCTTGCCGTCACCGGCGGCCACGCCGCGTACGAGGCGTCCGCCAAGACGATCACCGTCTCTGTCGACGGCAAGCCCCAGCAGATCCGTGCCCATGTCGGTACCGTCGGCGACGTCCTCGCCGCGGCGCACCTGACCGTCGGGCAGCACGACCTGCTGGCCCCCCAGAAGGACACGTCGGTCAAGGACGGCAGCACGATCGTGCTGCGCCGTGGCCGCGAGATGTACCTCACGGTCGACGGCAAGGTCCGTAACGTCTGGGTCACCGCCACGTCGGTGAGCGAGGCGCTCGACCAGATCGGGCTGCGCGCTCCCGGCGCGATCTTGTCGGCAGATCGCTCCCGTGCCATTCCCCTCAAGGGCTTCTCGCTCGAGATCCGGACCCGCAAGACCATTCAGGTCCTCGACGCCGGGCGGCGCCGCACGATCGTGACTAACGCCCTGGTCGTCAGCGAGCTCCTCAAGCGGTCCCGCATCGTGATCCGAAAGCAGGACAGGCTCTCCCTGCCTGTGACAACCACCGTGCGCAACGGCCTGGTCCTCCGGATCACCCGGGTCGACGGCCGCCACTCCGGTGAGGAGCTGCCCGTCGCGTTCGCGGTCGTCCGGCGTCCCGACGCCGCGATGTACGAGGGCACCAGCCAGGTGGTCCGCCAGGGCCAGGTGGGGGTGCTCCACCGCATTTTCTGGCTGACGTTCGTCAACGGCAAGCTCCAGAAACGGGTACTCACGAGCGCCAGGATCACCGTGCAGCCGATCGCCACGGTCATCGACGTCGGCACCTTGGCCCGGCCCGTCGCTGCGCCCGCCGTCTACTACACCGGTGGCTCCGGTACCGGCGGCCTGAACTGGGGCGCAGTGGCCGGGTGCGAGTCCGGTGGCAACCCTCGGGCGGTCTCGCCCGGGGGCGACTACCGCGGGCTCTACCAGTTCAGCCTCGGCACCTGGTACGGCGTCGGAGGTAGCGGTGACCCGATCGACGCGTCCGCCAGCGAACAGACCTACCGCGCGCAGGTCCTCTACGGCCGCGCCGGTAGCAGCTCCTGGCCCCTGTGCGGTCGGTACCTCTGACTGACGGCCTGCTGACCGCTCCTGACATACGACGGTTGGCAGCCCACCTGGACCTG
>JAYTHM010000510.1:0-3005 GCA_043732645.1 Frankiales bacterium | reverse complement strand
CGGTCGTCACGCACGACGGCTTCCCGTGGGGCGAGGACCACCACCGACCACACCACTCGTGGTCCGACACGGTCATCTACGAACTGCACGTCAAGGGCTTCACCGCCCTCCACCCGGGTATCCCGGCGCACCTGCGGGGCACCTACGCCGGGCTCGGCCACCCCGCCGCGATCGCGCACCTGAAGAACCTGGGTGTCACGGCCGTCGAGCTGATGCCCGTGCACCACTTCGTCTCCGAGCCGCACCTGCTGCGCAAGGGTCTCACCAACTACTGGGGCTACAACACCCTCGGCTACTTCGCCCCGCACGCAGGGTTCTCCGCCAGTGGCGGACGCGGGGGGCAGGTCCGTGAGTTCAAGGCGATGGTCCGTTCCCTGCACGCCGCCGGTATCGAGGTCTTGCTTGACGTCGTCTACAACCACACCGCCGAGGGCGACGAGACCGGACCGACCTTGTCATTCCGCGGCATCGACAACGCCCACTACTACCGGCTCGAGGACGACGCCTCCGCCTACCGCGACTACACCGGATGCGGAAACACCCTCGACGCCCGCAACCCGCACGTCCTCCAGCTGCTGATGGACTCCTTGCGCTACTGGGCGACCGAGATGCACGTCGACGGGTTCCGCTTCGACCTGGCCTCCGCTCTGGCCCGCTCGATGCACGACGTCGACAAGCTGTCCGCGTTCTTCGACGTCATCCAGCAGGACCCTGTCGTGTCCCAGGTGAAGCTCATCGCGGAGCCGTGGGACGTCGGCGAGGGCGGCTACCAGGTCGGCGAGTTCCCGCCGTTGTGGACCGAGTGGAACGGCATGTACCGGGACACGGTCCGTGACGTCTGGAGCGGCAACGGGCGCGGCGTGCGCGAGCTGGCCTATCGGCTGTCCGGCTCGAGCGACCTCTACCAGGACAACGGCCGCCGCCCTTACGCCTCCATCAACTTCGTCACCGCGCACGACGGCTTCACCCTGCGCGACCTCACGACGTACGAGGCCAAGCGCAACGAGGCCAACGGCGAGGGTGGCCGCGACGGCGAGTCCCATAACCGCGGGTGGAACTGCGGCATCGAGGGCGAGAGCGACGACGCAGGTGTCAACGGGCTGCGCGTGCGCCAGGCCAAGAACCTGCTCGCGACGCTGCTGCTGTCGACCGGCGTTCCCATGTTGACGATGGGCGACGAGGTCCGCCGCACGCAGGGCGGGAACAACAACCCCTACTGCCAGGACAACGAGGTCTCGTGGCTCGACTGGGCCGTCACCCCGGATGCGCAGGAGGTCTACGACCTGGCGGCGCAGCTGCTACGGCTTCGACGCGATCACCCGGTCTTCAGGCAAAAGGCCTTCTTCTCCGGCCGCTCGGTCGGAGAAGAAGGCGTCAAGGACGTCGCGTGGTTCGGTGAGCACGGGCTGGAGCTGACGGATGCGCAATGGTTTGACGGCGGCCAGCAGACCCTCTGCATGTACCTCGACGGCCGGGGCATCCGCAGCCGCGGACCGCGCGGCGAGGCGATCGTCGACGACAGCTTCCTGGTCGTCCTGCACGCCGCTGCCCACGACACCGTCCTGACCCTCCCCCCGGCACCGTGGGCGACCGGCTACCAGCTCCTGCTCGACACCACCTCCCCCCTGTACGACGACAGCTTCCGTCTCCCTGGTGCCGCCGTCCCCGTGACGGGCCGGTCGGTCCTGCTGTTCCAGGCCCGCCGCTGACCGCTCAGCAGGTGGCGAGCATGGGGTGGCCCTGCAGTCGGTGAGGGTCCGGGAGGCGCCGGCGGCGGACCATGTGCACCAGCACCAACAGAGAAATCAGCGCGGCGTAGACGCACCAGAGCGACGTGAAGGCCTCCTGGTAGAGCACCGCGGCGACCGTTAGCCCCACCAGGTTGAGCGCCCCGAACATCACGATCGACGGGTAGCCGGAGATCAGCGGCGCACCGATGACGGCCACGACGTACAACACGACCCAGACCGTGCCCTGCGTGAGCGGCACCTGATACTCCAGGGCGTGCGGGTGCTGCACCACATGCACCGGGTGTGCGATCACCGCATACCCCAGGTACGCCGTCACGATGGCACCGACCGCGACGAACGGCACGACGCGCAGACGGGCGCCCTGCGGTTCGAGCATCAGCACGGCGATCGGGAGCAGCGTTGGTAGGGCCGGTAGCGCGAACAGGACGTAGACCATGGTGGCCACGTGCTGCGTCTGCTGCGTGACGTCCCCCGAAAGCCCTGCCCACACGAGGGACTCGGTGAGCTGGTGCAGCGCGAAAAGCAGGGGAAGCGTTGCGAACGGCAGCTCTCTCACGTGCCTGACCTCGCGCAGGCTGAGGGCCGCGACCGGGAGCAGGGCGACACCGGCCACGAGGTCAGCCTCGACGGAGAAGCACACGCTGTCTCTGTGTCCTTAGGGGACGCTCACAACCCTGCTTGTCGATCTTGGTTTGGACAAGATCACCGACCCCGCAGGCGACGCCGTGGCCCATCAAATCGACGTCCGGGCAGACCGAGGTCCCGAACTGCGGTGCTCTCCGGGTGCATCCCCACAACTGAGCAAGCGCGGCATCAGGGCTGAGCCAGCAGGCCCAGCTCGGCATCTCCGGGCAGCAGTGCCGAGTGCGGGAGCACCCGCACGGTGTAGCCGAAGGAGCCGGCCCGCTCGAGAGGCACCTGAGCTTCGTACCGGGGCATCCCGTCGTCAGCGGGGGCGATGCCCGTCATGGGCACGTGGACGGGGCGGTGAAGGACATCGAGCTCGTCGACCCGGCCGTAGACAGCCTGCACGGACACGTCGGAGGCGTCGAGGCCGCCGAGGTCGACGGTGGCCCGGACAAGGAGCGACGCTCCGACCGCGGGCGCGTCGCCCACTCCCCCGCCTTCGACGTGCAGGACGCGGACGCCCGGCCAGTGGCCGACAACCTTGCCGCGCCAGGCGGCGAGCTCGCGCGCGGGCGCATAGCCATGCGCAGCAAGGGATCGCGAGGCAACGGCGGCTGGGGTGTAGAG
>JAYTHM010000509.1:0-3007 GCA_043732645.1 Frankiales bacterium | reverse complement strand
CCGGGGAAGGACCGATCCAGGTCGCGCCGGCGTCGATGACGGCCTGCGCGAACTCGGCATTCTCGGACAGGAAGCCGTAGCCGGGGTGCACGGCGTCGGCACCCGAGGCCGTCAGGGCTCCGAGGACCTTGTCGATGCGCAGGTAGGAGTCGCCGGGAGTCGTGCCGCCCAGGGCGTAGGCCTCGTCGGCGACGCGGACGTGTAGCGCGTCGAGATCGGGCTCGGCGTAGACCGCTACCGAAGTCAGGCCCGCGTCCTTGCAGGCGCGGGCGACGCGGACGGCGATCTCCCCGCGGTTGGCGATCAGGACTTTGCGCACTCGTGCTCCCTCGATGGACTGGCGGAACGAGCCTAGCGAGGCAGGTCGCTTCAGCGGCCGCCCGGGTAGCGGGGCGGGCTGTCACCTGGTTCGTCGCCCCAGACGGCGCAGCGACGAGGCGCCCGAGGACGCGCACGAGGCCTAGCGGGGGAGCCCTGAGGCGCGCCAGGCCTCGGGGTTATGACTGAGCGGGGAACGCAGCTGGGGTAGGGCCCACAGCGACCGGGTCGGCGGCGGGGGTGCGGTCGCGACCCCGGACCGTGCCATGAGCAGCGCGACGACAGCAGCGAGCTCCTCCGGCGTCGCGTCCCCCCGGACCACCCGAAACTCGGTCATTACAGGGGGATGTTCCCATGCTTGCGAGGCGGGATGGTCTGCCGCTTCGTGCGCAGCGCCCGCAGGGCCTTGGCAACCTCGAGGCGGGTGTGCGCCGGCTCGATCACGGCGTCAACGAAGCCTCGCTCGGCCGCGATGTAGGGGTTGGCAAAGGTGTCCTCGTACTCGGTGATGAAGTCCGCGCGCGCCTTCTCCGGGTCGGCTGCGGCGGCGATGTCCTTGCGGCGCACGATGTTGACGGCGCCCTGGGCGCCGACGACGGCAACCTGCGCGGTGGGCCAGGCCAGATTCACGTCGGCCCCCAGGTGCTTGGAGCCCATGACGACGTAGGCACCGCCGTAGGCCTTGCGGGTGATGACCGTGACCTTCGGGACGGTCGCCTCGGAGTAGGCGTAGAGCAGTTTGGCGCCGCGGCGGATGATCCCGGCGTGCTCCTGGCCCACACCGGGAAGGAAGCCAGGGACGTCGCAGAACGTGAGGATCGGGATGTTGAAGGCGTCGCAGGTGCGGACGAAGCGCGCAGCCTTCTCGGACGCGTCGATGTCGAGCGTGCCGGCAAACTGCATCGGGTTGTTGCCGACGATGCCGACCGAGCGCCCTTCGATGCGGCCGAACCCGCAGATGATGTTCGGCGCCCACCAGGCGTGGACCTCGAGGAAGTCCTCGTCGTCGACGACCGCGTGGATGACGGTGTGCATGTCGTAGGGCGCGTTGTTGCTGTCCGGGATGAAGGTGTTGAGCTCGGTCAGGAGCTCCTCCTTCAGCACGTCCGGGGCGTCGTAGACCGGCGCCTCGGACAAGTTGTTGGACGGCAGGTAGGACAGCAGCGCCTTCGTGAGCTCGAGCGCCTCGCCCTCGTCCTGGCTTATGAAGTGGGCCACACCGCTCTTGGTGTTGTGCGCGCGGGCACCGCCGAGGTCCTCGATCGAGATGTCCTCACCGGTGACGGTCTTGATGACGTCCGGCCCGGTGATCATCATGGCGCTGGCGCCGTCGACCATCAGCGTGAAGTCCGTGAGGGCCGGGCTGTAGACATGCCCTCCGGCGCAGTTGCCCAGGATCAGGCTGATCTGCGGGACGACCCCGGAGGCCATCACGTTGCGGTAGAAGATATCGCCGTACAACGCCAGTCCCATGATCCCTTCCTGGATCCGGGCGCCGGAGCCCTCGTTGATGCCGACGACCGGGCAGCCGGTCTTGAGAGCGAGGTCCATCACCTTGACGATCTTCTCGCCGTAGACCTCGCCCAGCGCCCCGCCGAACACCATGGCGTCCTGGCTGAAGATGCACACCGGCCGGCCGTCGACCGTGCCGAAGCCGGTGATGACGCCGTCGCCGATCGGGCGGTTCTTCTCTAGCCCGAAGTCGCGCGCCCGGTGCCGCGCGAGCGCGTCGGTCTCGGTGAAGCTGCCCTCGTCGAGGAACGCCTCGATCCGCTCGCGCGCCGTCCTCTGCCCCTTGGCGTGCCGCTTGTCGAGCGCGGCCTCGCTTCCGGGGTGCAGCGAGGCGTCCACCCTCCGGCGCAGCTCGTCGAGCTTGCCGGCGGTCGTGTGGACGTCAGGCAAGGGCGTCACAGGCTCGGCGGTCACGGTGCGAAGGGTATCGGGGAGGCCGGTCTTCCCCTGCAAGGGGTTGAATGCTCGACATGTACGGCGACCTCGACCGCCCACCGCTGCGGGCAGCGGCCCTGGACCGTGCGCTGGCCCCTGACGGCTGGAGGGTGGAGGTGCTCGACCGCGCCGGCTCGACCAACGCCCTCGTCGCCGAGCGTGCCCGCGCCGGTGAGCCGGCGGGACTGGTCGTGGTCGCTGAGGAGCAGACCGCCGGTCGGGGTCGTCTGGACCGGACCTGGGTGTCGCCACCGGCCGCGGGGCTGACCTTGTCGGTGCTGCTGCGACCGCCAGCCGAGCCCGAGCAGCTCGGCTGGCTCCCGCTGTGGGGTGGCCTCGCCGTGGCCCGCGCGGTCCGTGAGCAGACCGGTCTGGATGCGGTCCTGAAGTGGCCCAACGATGTCCTGGTCGGCGGCCGCAAGGTCGCCGGCCTGCTCGCCGAGGCCGTCACAGGCCCTGGTGGGACAGCTGTGGTCCTCGGAATCGGCCTCAACGTCACGACCCGGGCACAGGAGCTGCCCGCACCCACGGGCGTCGCGCCCACCTCCTTGCTTCTCGAAGGAGCCACGACCACCGATCGGGAGACGCTCCTCAAGGCGGTCCTGAGGTCGCTCACCGGGACGATCGGGGACCGCGACGTCACGGCGTACCGGGCGGCGTGCGCGACGCTGGGAAGGCGGGTCCGGGTCGAGCTGCCTGGAGGACAGGCCGTGGAGGGCACCGCCGAGGCGGTCGACGACGA
>JAYTHM010000508.1:0-9912 GCA_043732645.1 Frankiales bacterium | reverse complement strand
CGCCGGCAGCAGCTCTTTCAACCCGGCGCCGAGGTCGACGGTCACGACCCCCGAGCCATCCATGTCGACCGAGCGCAGCGCCGTACCCGCCGGTAGGGCGCTGGTCACCGTACCCGCGAGCGCCTGCGACGGCGGGCGCAGCAGCCGCTGCACCAGGGCGAGTGCCGGGTCGGGGCCGACCGGCACGAAAACCTCGTCGGGGACGACGTGCGGGGGCGAATCGCCGGCGGTGGGGGCCAGGTAGTAGACGCTGCTGGCCTGGTAGGAGCGGTCACGGTCGGCCGGCGTCAGGCGCAGTCCGGCCGGCACCTGCGACAGCCGCCAGTCGCCACCGACCCGTGTGGCGCGGTACTGCTCGGTGACCTGCGTCGGCGACCGGGCGAGGTAGGACCCGTCACCGCGGACCTGCCCCGAGACGATGAGGGCGACGGTGACCTGCGGGCTGCCCTCAGCGCCCTGCGCGCGGACCCGAAGGCTGTCCGGGTCGTAGACCTGCACCTCTGCGTCGTCTTGCCAGGTCGCGGCAACCGCGGTGGTCAGGAACTCGCGGGCGATCGCGTGGTGGCTGTCCGGGTTGGCCTGCGCCCCCAGGAAGCCCTGCACAACGTCCTCGGGCGACTGCCCCCGCTTCGGCCCCGGTGGCAGCACCTGCAGGTCGCCTTGCTGTCGTCGCTGAGGCTGCGACGTGTCGACCTCGTGCACACGCCGCGACAGCGGCAGCGAGCACCCCACCGCCAGGACGGCTACGACGAGCAGCGCTGCGACCCGCCTCACGGCCGGACCACCCCCGTTTGCAGCGGCAGCGGGCTCTCGGTGACGGGGCCGCCCACGACCACGGGCAGGGTCAGCCGGAATACCGCACCCTCTCCCGGTTCGCCCCAGGCCTGCAGCGTGCCGCCGTGCAGTCGGGCGTCCTCCAGGGCGATGGCGAGCCCCAGTCCGGTGCCGCCCGTCGTACGCGCCCGTGACGGGTCTCCGCGCCAAAAGCGCGTGAAGACCAGCCCAGCCTCCCCGGGACGGAGCCCCACGCCGTAGTCGCGGACCACGACGGCGACGGCACCGTCGCTGGCCGCGACCGTCACCTCGACGGGGCCCCCCTCACCGTGCTCGACAGCGTTGACGAGCAGGTTGCGAACGACCCGCTCGACCCGGACGTGGTCGATCTGGGCGATGGCCGCAGAGGAGGCGTGCAGGACCAGGCTGCTGCCCTTGCGGTCGGCCAGTGCCTGTGTCGCCCGTATCACCCGCTCCACCAGGGTGACCACGTCGAGCCGCTCGGTCTCGAGCGACGCGGCGCCCGCGTCGTAGCGGGAGATCTCGAGCAGCTCGGCGAGCAGCTCCTCGAACCTGCCGAGCTCGGCCTGCAGCAGCTCGGCGCTGCGGGCCGCGGCGGGCGCGAGGGACTGGCGCCCGTCAAAGAGCACATCGGCGGCCATCCGCACGGTCGTCAGCGGGGTGCGCAGCTCGTGAGTCACGTCGGACACGAACCGGCGCTGCACCCGCGACAGGTCCTCAAGCTGACGGATCTGGGTCTGCAGGGCGGCGGCCATCGTGTTGAACGTCAAAGCCAGCCTGGCGATCTCGTCCTCGCCCCGCACCATCATTCGCTCCTCGAGCCGCCCGGCCGCGAGGCGCTCGGCGGTGCGGGCAGCCATCCGGACGGGCAGCACGACCTGCCGGGCCACCAGCGAGGTGATCAGCACGAGCAGCAGGACGAGCAGCTGACCGGCGATGGCGGCGGTCCGTCGTACCAGGGCGAGGGTCTGGTTCTCAGCGGTCAACGGGAACACGTAGAACAGCTGGTACGGCCCGAGGTCGGTGCTCAGGCCGCCACCGATGACGAGCACGTCACGGCCACGTACGGTCCGGAAGGCGTAGGCCGTCCGACCGGTCTTGCTCATCCTGTCGGCCAGGTCAGTCGGCACGTCCGACGGAGAGATTCCTGGCGAGGCAAAGGCCTTGGAACCGCCGCCGACGGTGCGCAGCACGACGAAGTACTGGTCGCCAGACTGCCCGCGCACCGACAGCGTCTGCGCAATGCCCTGCAGCTGCGCCTCCAGCGCCTGCGGGTTACTGCTGACGGGCGTGTTGACCACGTCCTGCGCCTGCGCGAGCCCGGACTGGGCCTCCGTCAGGGAGGCTTGGGTCTTGGCGCGGACCAGCCCACGTCCGACCTGGTCGAGCACGAGCGAAGCGAGCAGCAGCACCACGACCCCGCTCACGACCAGCGTCGTGACGACAACCCTGGTCTGCAGCGAGCGGCGCCAGCGGGCTGAGGCGTGCCGAACCAGGCGCCCGACCCGGTGCCGCGCGCCCCCGAGGACGGAGGTGGTCGTCAGCCCGGCCCGGCCTTGTAACCGACGCCGCGCACCGTCAGGACGACATTGGGGTACTCGGGGTCGCGCTCGACCTTGGCGCGCAGGCGCTGCACGTGCACGTTGACCAGTCGGGTGTCGGCGGCGTGCCGGTAGCCCCAGACCTGCTCCAGCAGCACCTCGCGGGTGAACACCGACTTCGGCCGACGGGCCAGTGCGAGCAGCAGGTCGAACTCCAGCGGCGTCAGCAAGACGGCCACCCCGTCGCGGGTCACCGCATGACCCGTCACGTCAATGTGCACCGGGTCCTCCGGCGGGCCGATCGTGAGGGACTCGGGCTGCTCGTCATGGGTACGCAACCGGGCCCGGACCCGCGCGACGAGCTCCTTGGGCTTGAACGGCTTCACGATGTAGTCGTCTGCGCCGCTCTCCAGGCCGAGCACGATGTCGGTCGTGTCACCCTTGGCGGTGAGCATCACGATCGGCACGCCGCTCTCGGCCCGGATCTGGCGGCAGACCTCGATGCCGTTGGTGCCGGGGAGCATCAGGTCCAGCAGCACCACGTCGGGCTTCTCGCGACGGAAGATGCCGAGCGCCGCGTCGCCATCGGAGGCAAAGCTCGGCTCGAAGCCCTCCCCACGCAGCACGATGCCGAGCATCTCGGCCAGGGCGGGGTCGTCGTCGACGACGAGCACACGGGGCGGTGTCACGGCGTGGGCCGCCGGGGTGAGCTGTCGGAAAACAGGAAGAGGGTCATCACCAGGTCATGGTCTCACCGTCGGGGCGCAGAGCGTGGAACCATGCAGGACGAGGTGCCCGCCGCCTAGCCTGCCCACCCACCAAACGTCCCACGCGAACGCCCTGGAGAGACATGACCGAGCCGCCCTCCGGTGGGATGACCCCGGGCCACGGCTGGACCACACCGGGGCCGAGCACACCTCCGCCTCCACCGCCAGCACCGTCGTACGGGATGCCGCCGGGTGGCTACGGTCCGGGTGGCTACGGCTCCTCCGCGTACGGCGCTCCGCCCCCGCCCGGGGTCGTGCCGCTGCGGCCACTAGGGCTGGCGGAGCTGCTCGACGGCTCCGTGAAGATCATCCGCCGCTACCCCAAGGTGACGCTGGGGCTGTCGGCCGTGATCGCCGTCGTCGTCACCCTGGTCAACGTGGTGCTGACGCTCGCGCTACGCACCGGCAACGACGCGGCGACCAACTCTGACGGCACCACCAACGTCGGAGTGCAGCTCTCGAGCGGGGTGGTCAGCGCCGGCCCGGGCGCGATCGTGAGCTACCTCGCCGGTCTCGTCCTCACCGGCGCCCTGGTCGTGGTGGTGGGTCGCGCCGTCCTAGGCCAGGGCATCACGACCGGCGAGGTGTGGCAGGCGCTGCGCCCCCGGCTCTGGACACTGCTCGGGCTGTCGCTGCTAGCCGGTCTGATCGCCGGCGTCCCGACGATCGTGGCCTTCGTGGTCGCCGTCGTAGCCGTCGCCACCGCAGGCGGAGTCGGCCTGGTCATCGGCATTCCCGCCGTGCTGGGCGGCCTCGCGGCGACGGTCTACCTCGGGGTGCGGCTGTCGCTGGCCCCAGCGGCGCTGGTGCTCGAGAAGTGCGGCGTCGTCGAGTCGCTCCGGCGTTCCTCGGTGCTGGCGCGCAGCTCCTGGTGGCGGCTGTTCGGGATCTTGCTGCTCACCGGTGTCATCGCGGCCACGCTCGGCGCCGTGATCGGCTTCCCGCTGGGGATCGCCGGCGTCGTGGCCGGCGCAGGCAACAGCGCCGGGTTCCTGGTCGCCCAGCAGGTCGGCGCGGGGCTCGTGTCGGTCATCGTCTCCCCCTTTTCTGCCGGTGTGCACGCCCTGCTCTACGTCGACCGGCGGATGCGTGCCGAGGGCCTCGACGTCGCCCTCAACGCAGCCGCAGCGACCCCGTCTGCGTCGTGACTTCCTTCGTCCTGCTGGCCTTCTCGGCCGCCGGGGGCGGCCTGCCTGGGCGCGACCAGGCGCGCGAGCTGGCCCGCACCGAGCTGAGCCGCAAGGCCTACGCCGACGCCCAGCCGCCCGCGCTGCTGCGGCTGGTGCGCTACGTGCTCGAGCAGTTCCAGCAGCTCGTGAGCAGCGCGTCCAGCGCCATACCGGGCGGACCGGTCGGGCTGGTGCTGCTCGCCCTGCTGATCGGCGGCCTGCTCGCCGTGATCGTCGTGCGCCTGCGCCCCGCGACCGGCCGGGCCACCTCTGCGGCGTTGCTGTTCGAGGGCACGTCCCTCACGGCTCCGCAGCACCGCCAGCGGGCCGATGCGGCCGCGGCCGCGGGTGACTTCGCCGAGGCGGTCCGGGAGCGCTTGCGGGCCGTCGTGCGCGAGCTCGAGTCCCGTGGCGTCCTCGACCCGCGACCCGGACGGACCGCCGACGAGGTGGCCGGCGAGGCAGGCTCCGTCGTGCCCGCTCTGGCTGGTCCGCTGCGGCACGGCGCCACCGTCTTCGACGAGGTCTGGTACGGCGGACGGGTCGCCGACGCCGCCTCCTACCAGGTGCTGGTCGAGCTCGACCAGACCGTCAGGACCAGCCGACTGGTGACCGCGTGACACTCACCTTGGAGCCGACGGCCGTGGAGGGCCGATCAGCCCGCGAGTCGCTGTGGCGCAACCGCGGGGCCATCGCGGTGGTGCTGGCGTTGCTCGGTGCGCTGTCCCTGCTGGCCGTCGTCGCCGGTACGGGCAAGGCGGGCTCGCTCGACCCCGATGCCTACGACCCGTCCGGGGCGCACGCGCTCGCTGTGCTGCTCCGCGACCAGGGCGTCCCGGTGACGCGGACGACCGATGTGCCCTCGACCATGGCCGCGACGACCGCCCAGACCACCGTGTTCGTCCCGCTGCCGCGGCTGCTCAGCGACGAGGAGCTGGCCGCGCTCGCCAACCTCCCCGGCTCCTTAGTCGTCGCCGGTGGAGGGACCCGGGTCCTGGTCGGTCTGGGGCTGCCGGCCCATCCGGTCGCCTCCGTCGACGCACAGGACCTGTCGGCCGGCTGTGGGCTGCCGGCGGCACAGGCGGCCGGCAAGGCCCGGTTGGGCGGTCTGGCCTACGAGCCGGACAAGGACCAGGCCGACGCGGTTGGCTGCTATGCCGTCGACCAAGGGGCGACCCTGCTGTCGCTGCCTTCCCAGGACACGGTGCTCCTCGGCACCGCCGACGGCCTGACCAACAAGCGCCTCGGCTCCGAGGGGAACGCGGCGCTGGGGCTGGCGCTGCTGGGATCGGGCAAGAACGTGGTCTGGCTGGTCCCCGCCGCGGACCGGCCCGTCCTCGGCGCCCGCCCCCCGGCCAGCCCCACTGACCTGCTGCCGGCTTGGGTCCGGCTGGCGGCCCTGCAGGTTGCGATCGCCGTCGCGGTCCTCGCCCTGTGGCGGGCCCGGCGCCTCGGCCGGGTCGTCGTCGAACCGCTGCCCGTGGTGGTGCGTGCCGCCGAGACCGTCGAGGGACGGGGCCGGCTCTACCAGGCCGCCCGGGCCCGTGACACCGCCGGCGAGGCCCTGCGTGGTGGCGCCCGCTCCCGGTTGGCCAGACGGCTCGGCGGTGGGTCGACGACCGACCAGGCGGTGCTGGTGACCCTCGCAGCGGAACGCACCGGCCGCCCGGCCGCGGACGTGCACGCGCTCCTGTACGGTCCCCCTCCTGCCGACGACGCCGCGCTGGTGCGGCTCGCCGACGACCTCGACGCCCTGACCTTGGAGGTGGCCGGCTCGTGACGGCACCCGATGTGCCCACCCGTCCGCGCAAGGTCGCCCCGCGCCGCCGTACCGCCGACCCTGCTTCGGACCCGCGGAAGGCGCTGCTGGCGCTGCGCATCGAGGTCGCGAAGGCCGTCATCGGGCAGGACGCCGCCGTCACCGGTCTGGTGATCGCGCTGCTGTGCCGGGGGCACGTGCTGCTCGAGGGCGTGCCCGGGGTGGCGAAGACGCTGCTCGTGCGGGCCCTCGCGGCCTCCCTCGACCTGGAGAGCAAGCGGGTGCAGTTCACCCCGGTCCTGATGCCGGGCGACATCACCGGCTCGCTGATCTACGACGCCCGCAGCGCCGAGTTCTCCTTCCGCGAGGGGCCGGTCTTCACCAACCTGCTGCTCGCCGACGAGATCAACCGCACGCCCCCCAAAACGCAGGCCTCGCTGCTTGAGGCGATGGAGGAGCGGCAGGTCTCGGTCGACGGCCTGCCGCGGGTGCTGCCCGACCCGTTCATGGTCTGCGCGACCCAGAACCCGCTGGAGTACGAGGGGACCTACCCACTGCCCGAGGCGCAGCTCGACCGCTTCCTGGTCAAGCTGACCGTCCCACTGCCCAGCCGCGAGGACGAGGTCAGGGTGCTGCTGGCCCACGACGGTGGCTTCGACCCGCGCGACCTGTCGGGCCTGTCAGCGGTCGCCTCTGCCGAGGACCTGGTTGCCGGCCGGCAGGCGGTGTCAGCCCTTACCGTCTCCCCCGACCTGCTCGGCTACGTCGTCGACGTGTGCCGCGCGACCCGCAGCTCGCCGTCCCTGCAGCTCGGCGCCTCCCCCCGCGGGGCAACCGCGCTGCTCGCCACCGCCAAGGCCTGGGCGTGGCTGTCCGGCCGCGACTACGTCACCCCCGACGACGTCAAGGCCCTCGCCCGCCCGACCCTGCGGCACCGGCTCGCGCTTCGTCCGGAGGCCGAGCTGGAGGGCGTCACGACCGAGAGCGTCCTCGACGGCGTCCTCGCCTCCGTCCCGGTCCCCCGCTGATCCGGTGGCCCTGACCGGACGCGCCGCGCTGCTCGCGCTGCTCGGGGTGCTGCCCGTCGCCCTCCTGCCCTCCGGTGCGACGGTCCTGCTCGTCCTGCTGGCGCTGCTGGTGGCGGTGGCCGTCGACGTCTTGTTGGCTGCGCCCGTCAGCGGGCTGCGGCTGGCCCGCGGCGGGGCGACGGCCTGCCGGCTCGGCGAGCGCGTCGAGGTGCAGCTGACGGTCGGCAACAGCAGCAGCCGCCGCCTGCGCGCTTTCCTGCGCGACGCGTGGGTGCCGTCCGCCGGTGCGAGCCCCCGCACCCACGAGGTCGACGTACCCGCGGGTGAGCGGCGGGTGGTGACGACGTCCCTGCACCCGACGCGCCGGGGTGACCGTCGGCCGGACCGGGTCACCGTCCGCTCGCTGGGTCCGCTGGGGGTGGCCGCCCGGCAGGGACGGCACGAGGTTGCGTGGCGGGTGCGGGTGCAGCCACCGTTCACCTCGCGCAAGTTCCTGCCGGAGAAGCTCGACAAGCTCCGCCAGCTCGACGGGCAGCTGCTCGCACGGACCCGCGGGCAGGGGACAGAGTTCGACTCCCTGCGCGAGTACGTCGTCGGCGACGACGTCCGCTCCATCGACTGGCGAGCCACCGCGCGGCGGGCCGATGTGGTGGTGCGCACCTGGCGCCCGGAGCGGGACCGTCGACTGCTGCTGGTCCTCGACACGGGCCGTACCTCGGCCGGCCGGGTCGGCGACGAACCGCGTCTCGACGCCGCCCTGGACGCCGCTCTTCTGCTGGGAGCACTAGCTTCCCGGGCCGGCGACCGTGTCGACCTCCTGGCCGTCGACCGTGAGGTCCGCGGGTCCGTCGAGGGCGTCGGGCGCACCGAGCTGCTGGCCCGGATGGTCGACGTAACAGCCCTCCTCGAGCCGGCCCTGCTCGAGACCGACGGCCGCCGCCTGGTGTCGGAGGTCCTGCGGAGAAGCCGCCGGCGTTCGCTGGTCGTGCTCTTCACCGCCCTTGAAGCCGCCTCCCTGCGCGAGGGCCTGCTGCCGGTGCTGTCCTCGCTGACGGCCCGCCACACCGTCGTGCTCGCGTCCGTGGGTGACCCTCGTGTCGAGGAGCTGGCCACCGGTCGCGGTGACGCCGGGACCGTCTATGCCGCGGCCGCGGCCGAGCGCACCCGCAACGAGCGCCAGCAGCTCACGGCCGAGCTCCGGCGACGCGGCGTCGAGGTCGTGGACGCCCCGCCTGCCACCTTTGCCCCCGCCGTGGCGGACGCCTACCTGGCCCTGAAGGCCTCCGGCCGCCTCTGATCGGCGCGACGGCCGCGAGGGTCTCAACCGAACCCGGCAGCGGGGTGACCTCCAGGAGGATGAGTCCGATGTCGCACGTGAGTTGCCGCATGGATGGCCTGTACGCCGCCAAAAACATCAGCGCCCGGGAGTGGATGGATGCCCGCACCCCGATCCAAGCCCGGATCGACCGCACCGAACAGGCCCTTGCCCGGGCGAGCCGTAGCGACGCCCTCGCTGGGCTGGTCGGCAACGGCCAACAACTCCGCACCGCCTGGGCCGGCCTGAACCTGACCCGGCAGGCTGCGATCATCCGGGCCGTCGTGGATCACATCGTGATCGGAGCCGGCACCCAAGGAGCCCACGTCGTCGACCCTGCCCGGGTGCGACCCGTCTGGCGGCTGTGACCCCACCCTGCTGCGCCGGCTAGCCAGCCCAGCCGGCTACCCATCTGCATTCAGGCCGCCGGGACCTCCACGCCGTGGTTCACCTGTCCGGCTTGCGCTGGCGCGCTTGCGCCGACCCGGCCAACTCCGGCTCGCAGCAACGCCACCGCTTGGCGCAACACGACCGGATCGGTGATCCGCAGCGGCACGCCCTGCGCTGCGCAGGACGCCGCAACCCACGCCGTCAACTTTTCTTGACTCCAGACCTCATCTGGGCACCCCGACGTTGTGCGCCTCTCGACTACCACCGCCTGCCCGCCGTCGGATGCGGCTGTTGCGGCTGTTGCGGCTGTTGCTGAACGGGGAGTTGCATGCATCGCGGGCCGCCCGGGTCGGTGCCTCCCTCAAGCCCAACGGCTTACAGGTCGCAACCCCGGTTCACCGGTTGGGTCGCCCACGTGCCGAGTGAAGGTGGCCAAATCCCTCGCGCCAAAAACTTTTACGCTCCGGCCATGCCGGACGGTGAGGCCAAAGTGACACACCAACGCCCGAGCCCGCCAGAGCCATCCGGGGGACCTGCAATCTGCCTTCGGGAGACTGCGCGCCCGCGCGCCCACCCCCGGCGTCGCGAGCGAGGCCAGTCGGACAAGCCCTTGGGGGTCCGGGGATAGGGGAACGGCAGCTCAGGCCGGCGGCATCAGCGCGGCGTACTTGCGGTGCGCCGCCTGAGCCGACACCCCCAACCCCTCACCGACCTGCGCCCATGAGCACCCCGCCGCCCGACAAACCGCCACGGCATCCCGAACGTCCCGCGCCGCCCACGCCAAAAACTTGACCCGCCGCTCCAACGCCACGACCGCCGCCGCCCCCAGCCCGGGCTCCGGCAAGACGCTCGCGACGGCCGCACCAGGCGAGGCCGGCCCGGAGAGCTCGACCGCGCCCAGCCCAGCCACCTTCAGCGGCTCCACCGGTGCCGCCGCGTTCCGTCTTCGCTATCGCTTCCCCACGCCACGAGCCTATCAACATGTGTTGACGCGGCTCAGGAGTCACTGGACCCGACGACCTCAGCGCGGCTACGGCCCGCTCACAGGCCCTCTGACGCGAAGATTCCCTGGCACCCAGCGTCGGTGAGGGGGTTGAGGGTGACGGCGTAGCCCATCTTGCGGAGTTGGTCGAGGGCGCGGGCTTTGG
>JAYTHM010000507.1:0-3008 GCA_043732645.1 Frankiales bacterium | reverse complement strand
GCGCCCCGCCCTCGACGCGGAACGCCTCAGCAAGCGCCTCCCGCCAGCCCGGGAACGGCGGCAGCCCCGCGCTGTCCCAGGCCACCGGCGACAGCACGCTGTACGCCGGCCGCGGCGCCGGCCGCTCGAACGCCGCGGAGTCGGTCGGCAGCACCCGCGCCGCGTCGGCGCCAAGCTCCTCAAAGATCGCCTGCGTGAAGCCGTACCAGGAGGTCGCCCCCTGGTTGGTGCCATGCATCGTCCCGGCGGGGACATAGCTCCGGGCGAGCTCGAGCAGCCGGTTCGCCAGGTGACCAGCCCATGTGGGCGAGCCGACCTGGTCGTCGACGACGCTGACGGTGTCGCGGGTCTTCTCCAGCGATGCCATGGTCTTCACGAAGTTGGGACCGCCTGCCCCGTACAGCCAGGCGGTCCGGACGACGTAATGGGCCTCGGGCAGCAGCTCGCGGACGGCCTCCTCCCCCGCCAACTTCGTCCGGCCGTAGGCGCTCGTGGGGCCGGTCGGGTCGGACGGCTCGTAGGGCACCGTGCCGTCGCCGGGGAAGACGTAGTCGGTGGAGAGCTGGATGAGTCGGGCACCGACACTGTGGCAGGCGGTGGCGAGCAGCGCTGGCGCTGCGGCGTTCACTGCGTAGGCGAGGTCCTCGTCCTCCTCGGCCTTGTCGACAGCCGTGTACGCAGCCGGGTTGACGACCACCAGTCGGTGCGCCACGGAGTCGGAGCGGACCACCCGGGCCCACTCCTCGACGGTGTCGCGGACCGCGAAGGGGTCGGTCAGGTCGATCTCAGGGAGGTCGATGCCACGGGCGAACGAGATGTCAGCGGCGCGCAGGGCCTGGCGGGAGATCTCGCTGCCCAACTGCCCCTTCACACCGGTGATGAGCAGGGCCACAGTCATGCCACCAGTGTTCCAGACGTTGGTCAGACGATCCGGTAGGCAAGAGTTGCCGTCATGCCAGGGACCCGTTGCCAGGTCTCCCAGATCAGCCCGAACGGCTCGCTCGTGGCGTGCACCGCACGCCCGTTGCCGGCGAGCGGGACCCAGAACCGCCCGATCTCGCCCGGCAAGACGCTGGACGCCCCCGGGCGGCTCAGGTTGAGCCCGAGGCCACCGGGACGGCTGGCGCTGAGCCACGCGGCGCTGCGGGAGGGCGACCCACCGGACCGCAGCGAGATCGAGTGCAGGTCGCCACGCACCGGCCAGCTGACGTTGCCGGTGTTCTTGACCTCGAACCACGACGTCGCGGCGCCACCCCTGGGCACGTCGACCGACGGCGCGACCCGCGTCAGCGTGCCGGAGAGCACCGCGTTGGCGACGGTCACCTTGACACCGATCTTGGGTCCGTAACCCTTGGCCTGGAAGGTCAGCGTCGAGGTGCCGGCCGCCTTCTTGTACGCCGACAGCGGCACCAGCCACTCGCCGACCTCGCCGGGATAGACCTTGGACACGTTGGGTCGCAGCACGTTGGAGGCCAGCGCCGGCGGGGTGGTGGCCGAGGGCCAGGCCGGTGTCGACAGCGGCGTCGCGGTCGAGGTGAGCTGCTCGCTGCCGACGACCCAGGGGCTGCCGCCGACGTTGCGGAGCCTGATCCGGACCGACACGGTCGCAGCCGGGCCGTTGCGCAACGCGACCCTCACGGGCGCGCTCTCGAGGGTGGCCTGCCGTGACACCGTCGGGTCGACGCCGACGACGATCAAGTTGCTCGGCGCCCCGTCGATCCAGTGCTGGCCCTCCCACAGGGGCTCGAAGCACTCGCGGGTGTACCCGAGTGCGCGGTGGTTGCCGTACAGGGTGAGGTCGAACTGGCCGACGGCACCAGCGGCGGTTGCGGCCTTCACCGAGGTGGCGCGTGAGGTGGTGATCCATGACGGGCCCGAGGACGGGCTGGGGTCGGTCACGTAGGAACGCGGCGCGGACCGGCCCATCCGGACCGAGGCGGTCGGCCAGGTCAGGTTGCCGGTGTTCTTGACCGACAACCTAATCGGGGTGCTGCCTGCGACGGGCAGCACGACGGTACGGCCGTCCGCGAGTACCGCACCGGGCTGGTCAGCGGGCGTTCCCGAAGGCCGGGGAGCCAACCCCACAGCCGGCGCCGCAACCGCCCCGGTGAACACCGGCGCCACCACCGGCACCCACCAGGAGACTGACGCGCCGAACAGGTGGCTGCCTCCGATCGCGAGCCGGTAGGACCTGCCCTGCAGCCCGAGCGGGACCGCGTCGCCGGTCAGCGCGAACGAGAACGTGGCGGTCTGGCCCGGTGCGATGGAGGAGGCCGAGCCGGTGTACACGCCCGGAGTCCGGCTGCCGCCGACGAGCGGGTCGGCCTGGCCGGCGGGGTTCGCGACGGCGAGGTGCAGCCCGGTGGTCGTCCAGTTGACGGTGCCGGTGTTGCGCATCGTGGCGGTGAGCGTGCCGGTGCTGCGGCCCGACGAGTGGACCAGCGTGGGCGCGGCTGACTGGCTGATGACCACACTGTCCTGCGCGTCCTTGACGTGCCACCAGATGCTGCGGAGGCCGTCGCTGCTGGAGGGCCAGGTATGCGCGTGGTAGATCCCTGAGCCGGTCGTGGCCACCGAGGTCGCGCTACCACCGGAGTCGACGCCCTCCAGCACCACGGTGAGGACCCGGCCACCCCACTCGCCGTTGCCGTCCCGTCCGGTGATCCGAATCCGCTTCAGCGTGCCGACCGCCGGGAAGGCTGCCTGGAGCTGCTTCGCGGTGAGCGTAGCGGTCCAGGAGTGCTCATAGTTCGGTGCGACACCGTCCCAGTCGTCGCGCTGCGCGACCAGGTAGGGGACGTTGCCCTTGGTCGACCAGCCGCCGTTGCTGGAGGAGAACTCCGCGAAGATCGCCCTCCCCTGGTAGGTCCGGATCTTGCCGGCCGAGGCGGCGACGGCGTTGTCGGTGTTGGCCTCCTCCAACCCGATGCGGATGCCCTGGGTGGTGTAGAGCACCGCACCCCCGTACACCTGGCAGGCGGTGGTGTCGCAGATGTCGGCGGCCCCCC
>JAYTHM010000506.1:0-3012 GCA_043732645.1 Frankiales bacterium | reverse complement strand
CGGTGGCGTCAGCACTAGCGTCTACAGCCAGGTCGTAAGCCTGCAGGACCTGCTCAGCCTCACCGCGCCCGGTACGGTGTCAATGAGCTGCGAAGGGTTCGCCGGTTTTGCGGACCACGCGAAAATCACCACGGTTCAGGTCGGTTCGCTGCACGGCTGACGGTCAGGTGTAGTGGCTGGCAGAACGCGGATGTCCCTGGTCCAGGTTCCGTAGCAGACGGTCCTGGACCTAGCCCCGATGTTGCAGTAGTCCGCTGATTTTGGGTCGTCGACACGGGCGCTGGACGCGCGAACGTGCATGGCATTGCTGGGAAACTTGTCTTGCTCATGGACAAGAAGACCCCGCGAACCAGAGGCACCCCGCAGGTGCAATGTGTGACGAGCAGAGCCGTCTCTCAGATTTCGTGCTGTGACGTGACCGGAGTCTTGTCGCACACCGGAACGGTGCTGCTGGCTGGGCTGGCGGACCGGATCGGGCTGACCGCGCTGCTGAGCGAGGCCACCGATGGGCTGCGGGGGCGCCGTGCCGGTCACGACCGGGCCGGGTGCTCATCGATGTCGCGATCGCCGACGGCGCCGTGACCATCACCGACGTGCAGGCCCTGGCTGATCAACAGGGACTTCATGGTCCGGCGGGGTCGGTCGCGTCGACCGTCCACCATCTGGCGGGTCCTGGCCGGCATCGACGGAGCGATGATGGGCGGGACCCGTCAAGCCAGGGCCCAGGCGCGGGACCGAGCCTGGACCGCCCGCGGTGAGCTCACCGGCTCGGAGCTGCCTGGCTCCCGGGCGGCGGGCAAGACCATCGGTGAGTCCGTGTTCGACTTGGACGCCGCGCTGGTGACGGCGTCACGGACGGCGGCGGCTCTACCGGTAGAACTGGCGGACGCCGCCGTGGCGCGAGCAGGCACCCTGGTGGTGCGCGGCGTAGGAGTAGGTCCCGTCGTTGCACTGTGCGGCCGCGCCATTGCCGGCTGGGACGGCCGCTGCGGTCCTGGTGGCTGTGGGCGACGGGCGTGTCACCGAGCTCGTGGTGGCGCGCACCTTGACGCTGTTGAATGTCGACGCTGCCGTGAACCAGTCACCGGCTATAGCGCGTTGGGCGGTGCCGAGCCCCAGTTGCCCGCTGCACACCAGGGCGTGCAGGTGGTTTTCCAGCTGGTCCTTCACGCTGGCTGACCCCACACCGTGGTAGGGCTCCGGCGACAGGTTGGTCGCGGCGTTGCCCCCGCCGAGCTCGAGCGGGATCAGGTGGTCGAGCTCGTACGCGCCGGGGGTCGGGGGGTAGGGGATGCGGTAGGCCTGGAAGACCGAGCGGCGCGTGGCGGCGCTGACGTACCGGACGGTACGGGTGTAGCCAGCGGTGCAGATGCGGGCAAGTGTTGACCCGCTCAGCAGACTGCCGGGCGTCAGGTGCCGGTCGGGTTCAGCGACCCCGTGCAGCAGGACGACGTGCTGGGCGACGGCCTGACTCGGTGTCGGTGACGACGCCGGCATGACGGTCTGGACCGGCGTCGGCACTACTGGCGCTGGGGTCGCCTCCTGGGTTGCGACGGGCGACGGGGTTTCGTGGAGGTCTGCCGCAGCCGTGATCTTGGTGGGCGCTGATGGGGTTGCCGGCGGGGCGCTGCCCAGGGTACCGATCAGGAAGAAGGCACCCAGTCCGGTGGTGATCTTGTGTCGACGCAGCCACCCTGCAGTGGCGGCACGGCGCTCAGCGGCGGGTCGTCCTGGGGCGTCGCTGCGCACAGGGGCCCTCCCGTCTGGGTAGAGGGCAAGTCTCGCGCTCTTGGCCTGACCGTGTGGCCACTAGTCGCTGCCCCGCGCAGTTCTTCGGCAGCGGGGTCCCTTTCGACGGCGCTCTACAGCGGTTCCAGTTCGGTGTTGCGCGGGAGCCTCGATGGATGACGCGGATGGCCAGCTGCGGTCACGCCGAGGCATTCAGCACCTCTGGCACGAAGGAGGTCACGAACCTGCAGGACCCGCTGGGCGTAACGGGACGGGAACGAGCCACCCCATGCGGCCACGACAATGTCGGTCTCGTCCAGCAGACGACGCAACGTCTCATCGTTGTCTGGACCCACCGGGTCGGCGCAGACCTTTAGCTCGTCGGGGTTCGTGGCACGGAATGCGAAGATGTTGCCGGTCACGATCCCGCCGCTCCCCCAGCGACGGGCGAAGTCTGCACACCTTGCGACCGTAAGCCCGTCTGTAGCCGTCGGACTGTCGCCCGGAACCGGGTGGATCATGCTCGGGTTGAGCATGATCCACAGCGACAGCGGAGCCGTGGGGTCCCACACGCGGCGGAACGAATACTCGTAGCTCTCGCAGTCCGACAGCAGCTGGGGAGGACGGACGATCATGCACACCCCGAGAGGGCACGCTCCGACGGCCATCCTCCTGAATGTCGTCTTGTCATGGAGTGATCTTGCCTCATCGGCCCGAGCGCTTGCCGCTGCCCGCCGGTCGCCCTCTCTGGGCGACAGGCGGGCCCGGGGCGCTTCTCTGCGTTGTGGCCCGACCAACCCGGGCGCGGGAGTGGACCACCGGGGTGAGTCCGGGGTCAGCAGAGCGGTCGTGGGGGTGGCAGTGGCACACTCCCGCCGTTGTTCGCCACGAGCGCCGGGAGGGCCATTGACGAGCTGGACAGACGAGTACCGCCAGATCGTCACCTACTACTTCTGGGAGCCCAACCATCTGCGCGCGTTGCAGTGCTCTCGGGTCTGCGCGGAGAGCGCGACTGCGGCACCCATCCGCCCCTCATCTTGCAGGTCGGCGAGGTCCCTGGCCAGATCGCTGCGGAGCTTCTCAACCACTGCGGACATCCTCCATGACTCGCGGACACTGCCGGCAAGCCGACCGTTCGTGGCTCAGCCTGACACAGCCGCAAGCCTGCTCAAGCCGGTCAGGGCCGCTCCCCGCCGAGCTGATCGCGTCACCTGGCAACCCATGACGGCACTGACCAGCGTCAAGCAGGGGCATCGGTGTACCGAGCATTGTCGGAGCGCAAGG
>JAYTHM010000505.1:0-3015 GCA_043732645.1 Frankiales bacterium | reverse complement strand
AGGGCCTTCGCCCGGCTCCGCGCAGCACCCTGGCCAACCTGACCCACCCACCGCCAGCCTCACGACCCGAAAGACCTCGGAACTCGACCCGCCCCGGGCCACCGCCCGGGCCACCGTCATGCCCTACCCCCGGCCCGGACCCCGCCGCCAGCAACAGAACCGCCGTAACAGCGACACCGCCGGTCGTCATGAAATTTCGAGGCTAGCAATGGCGAGAGCCGCAGGGGAACTCGTATGGCGGAAGCTCCGTTGTCGACCTTTTCGGCTTGTCATCCCTTAAAGGTCGCGGTTGAGCTGAAACGGTGTGACGGCATCCGCATGTCAAAGCTCGTACGCACTGCCGCCGCGATCCTGCTGGGCGCAACCGATGCCTGCGTGGTTGCCGTCGCTGAGCGCTGCGAAGTGCAGGAGATCGCGACCTTCGACCGACGGCACTTCCCAGCGATCACGCCGAAAAGCGGCGGACACTTCACGCTCTTGCCGGCGACGCTCTCGTCATGAGCGGAGCATCTGGTGACCGTACTCGTGCAACCAACCATGAGGCCACCGAGGTGTGGCTGACACACGCCGCTGACAGTCCCGGCGCCGTCACATTCGGAGCCGCACCACGGCGTGTGCAGAAGCGACGGGGAGGAGCCACGCGCCGCCGCCGACCGTCCACCTGAGGACACCTCCCTGATGGCTGTGACGGCCGCCGCCCTTGCCCGTTGCCCGTCCGATCCTTGCTCGTGCCGGGCGGCCCAGGCGCGCAGGAGCGGACCAAGCGATGCGAGCGCTTTGCGATCGGCGGCGACACACCGCCGGTCTCGTCGCACGATCAGGGTGGCCGAGGGGCAGCTCTCGCGTCGCCTCGAGGAACCAGCGGTCGCAGGCAAGTGCCTTGCCGAACGCCAAAGAACTGCTGCGCAACCGTTTGGTCAGTGCTCGGCGGCTGCGTGAGCGGCCGAGGCGAGGTGTTCGTGCGCGTGGGCTAGGGCCCGGTGGAGCGAGCTCGCTGCTGCGGTCGCCTGCTCGATCTCGTACGCGATGGCGATGAGGATGGCGGCCGAGTCGCCGACGTGGGTACCGTCGACGATCAGGAGTCGCCGAGCCGCGTGCTCGTCGGTGAGGGAGCGTTGCAGTTGGGTGAGGGCTTGCGGGAGCCAGGCCGCAAACAGCTCAAGCCCGCCCAGGGTGTCGTAGACGTCCGCGGGGCCGGTCAGTGCGTCACCGCAGGGCTGGGTTGCGCGGTTCAACCCGCGTGGAGCCTCGGCTGCGACGTCGGCCTGTCGCGCCGCCTCGCCCGGCATCGACTCCCCCGTTGGGACAGGGCTGGCCGGGTCGATCCGGCGACCGTGGAATTCTGGGCCTCCCGGCATGGATGTGGGTCCGATCAGGGATCTGAGACTCGGATTCGTTCGTGGGGTAGGGACGTGCTTCATGGGGCTCTCCCGGAATTCTTTCCATGGATCTCTCGCTCACGCACAGGGAACACCATCGCGGCAGGAGCGCCAGCGGCTATCGGGGCGTCGTGAGGCTCGTCGAAGGTCATGTCGTCAGGGTCGTCTCGTGGAGGGCGTGATGGTGGGGGTTGGTGGGATTTGTGGGGAGCTCACCCTCAACCCCTACGGTGGTGTGCACGCCTTGACCGGTCAGGCGGTTCTGGCGTTTGGGACGGCACCTGAGGCGACCATCGCGTCGACATCGGTGACGCGGATCCGGAGCATCGTGGGCCCCACGCGATAGGCGAGCAGCTTGCCCGAGGAGACGTACCGTCGGACGGTCTTGATGCTGCACCGCAGTCGCACGGCTGTCTCCTGAATCGTCAGGTAAACACCGGCCTCCCCCAACCGACCTTCCAGCCCGGGCCGCACCGCGGGAGAAGTCATGGGCGCGTCACGCCCATCGGAGCGGCTTCCTGCCGGCTGGCGAGGTCGTAGGCGTCGAGGTCGTCGCTGTCGATCGTGATGTGCTTGCCGAGCTTCACCACGGCGATCCGCCGTTCGGTCCGCAACCTGCGGATGAACCAGGTGGTGGTGCCGAGCCGTGCCGCGGCCTGCTCGACGGTCAGAAGTGTCATTGCTCTCCCTGAAAGCGGGCGCCTGCTGTTCCGGCGTCGGTCCGGTCAGGCCGGAGGCTGCTCCCACCTCGGAATGACCCTGAGTGGGTGGTTGTCCGTGTCCATGGTCGTGTTCGTCGTCCACGGTCGGGTCGGGGGTGACGTAGCAGTGATTGGCGTGTCGGCCTCGGGTCATCGCGACGTAGAGGTGTTCGCGGTCCATCCCAAGCCGCACCAGGACCAGGCCGAGGTCGGCAGTCACGCCTTACGCGCTCCGGCCGGGGCCGTGAGGACGGACAGAAAAGCGCCTCTACCCGCCAGCGCGATCAGCGCCGTGAACTGCCTCCGGTCCAGCCCAAGAGTCCGGGCGTGCGGCTTCAGCTCGTTCAGCGGGATCTGCCCATACCCACCGCGGCGGCCCCGGTCCGCCAGCGCGAGGATCCGGCCTTCAGCATTCAGAACCTCCAACGTGGCGTAGCGGGCGTCCGACACCCTGGGGGTGACGCCGTGCGGGTGGTCGCCCACCGACACCGTCGCCAAAAGTCCGAGGGCCATGGTGGTGAGCCGCTCGACCTCCGGGACCACCTTTGCGGCGGACCGCCCGGTGGTGGGGAGGTGGGCGACAACCTGCCCCGCGACCTCGGCGCGGGAGAACACCGCCCGACGCTGCCCCGCCGCCCGCACCGCCGCGAACGCCACCCGCTCATCCACAGCTGCGTCGGGCACGACCGGCGAGATCGTGGGCAAGACTTGCTCGGTGCCTGACGGTGCCTGCCGGTCACTGCCCGCTGGGTAGGCATGACTTTGGGCAAGGGTCTTGGCCAGGGTGCGACCTGTCACCCGGCGCGGGGCTCGGCCAGATCGCGTTCCCCGGTGCAGCACTGGCCCTGCAGGTGACTCGCCGCCGCAAGGCCCTGACAGGTGCGAAGTGGCAGACCGAAACGGTCCACGCGATCACCAACCTGACCTTCGACACG
>JAYTHM010000504.1:0-3016 GCA_043732645.1 Frankiales bacterium | reverse complement strand
AGATGGCCCCGAACAGCAACGACGTCCTACCGATCGGCTCACCCGACGGCACGAAGCCCGGCAGGAACGTAACGAAGAAAACCCCCACCTTCGGGTTGAGCAGGTCGGTCGCGAGCCCCGCTCCATAGCCCCGCCCGAGCAGCCCGCTCCGGACCGGAGCGTCAACGGACGCAACCATCGCCCGCGAGCGCAGCGACGCGACCCCCAGCCACACCAGGTAGACGGCGCCGACGACCCGTAGAGCGAAGTACGCATCGTGCGAGGCACGCAGCAGCGTCGACAGCCCGAACGCGGCCGCCACCACCCACACCACGAGCCCGCTCAGGACCCCCAGGACAGTCATCAGGGCGGTACGACGGCCCCCACGCACCAGGTTGCGGAGCACGACGAGGGTGTCCGGACCGGGCAGCAGGACGATCAGCATCGCCGCCAGGCTGAAGGTGACCAGCGCTGCCGTCACGACGCGTGGCGCCAGGTCACGAGGTGCGCCGACCCTTGGCGACGTAGGCCACCGTGAGCCCGATCAGCCAGGCGGCGTTGAAGGCCGCCGCGGGGGTGCGGTCCTTGGCGACCCACCCGGCGGTAATCAGCGCGGCGCCGGTCTGGGCGGTCGCGAAGACCCAGGGCTCGCGGCGCTTCCAGAGCCGTTGGAAGCCCGGGACATAAAGCGTGAAGGGCACCGCCAGGGCGTAGCCGGTGATCAGGGCCGCGTCAGCAGGGGTCGTCACCAACCCATCCTGCCCGCAACCGGGCGGACAGGGAAACCGGTCAGGCCAGCAAGGGGAAGTCCGCGGCGACCTGGGCGTGCAGTTCCTTGACCCGCTGCGCCTGGTCCGCAGGCATGACGAGGGTGGCGGACGGGGTGTGGACGACGACCAGTCCCTCGCAGCCGACCAAGGCCACCAGGTGGCTCGGGTCGGAGGAGGCCACCACGCAGTCGTGGGAGTCGAGCAGCACCGACGAGGCGGCGCCGAGGGAGTTCTTGTCGGAGGTGAGCAACAGAGCCTCGCCGTACTGGGGCCAGGAGCCGACGTCGAGCCAGCGGGCCGACAGCGGCAGGACAGCGACGGTGAAGCCCGCGGACGTGGAGGCGGGCTCCATCACGCCGTAGTCCACCGAGACCTTCGCGATCTCATCCCAAGCCGACAGGTCGCCGTCAAGGACCCGGAGCACCCTGGTGTAGGTCTCGGGAGCGAAGGCCTCAACGGCCCGCAGGAAGGTCGTGGCCTGCCAGAGGAACATTCCGGAGTTCCACAGTGACCCGGCAGCGACCAGCTGCTCGGCCCGCGCCCGGGCCGGCTTCTCGGCGAAGCGGGCAACGGTGAGCGCGTCGCCGGCGCCGGCCAGGGGTGCCCCCAGCTCGAGGTAGCCGAAGCCGGTCGCGGCGTGGTCAGGGACGACGCCGAAGGTGACCAGGGCGTCGTCGCGGGACTCAGCCACCGCGAAGCCGCGCTCGAGGGTGGCGACGAAGGCACCAAGCGGTTCGATGAGGTGGTCGGAGGTGAGGACCGCGACGACGGCGGACGGGTCGCCGGACGCGATGGTGGCCATCGCGAGCATCAGGGCGGGCAGGGTGTCTCGGCTTGATGGTTCGATGACCACGCGCTCAGGCACCAGCCCGGCCACCGACGAGACCGCCAAGCGCAACTGCTCACCAGTGCCCAACCAGACCTGTGAGGCCACCGCAGCCCCCCGCTCGATGGCGAGGTCGAGCAGCGAGCGCCCGTCGAACAGTGGCACGAGCTGCTTGGGGAGTGCGGCCGTCGAGAAGGGCCACAGCCGGGTGCCCGAGCCGCCGGCCAGGATCAGGGCGTGCCTCATGGGGCGTCCTCCAGAAGGTCGGCGGAGCGGGTGGGCGCAGCGCCCTCCCCGACGGAGCGGACCCGCGCGGCGAGCAGGTAGCGCGCGAACAGCCCCGCCCCCAGCGCGGCCCGCAACGGCGCCCAGCAGGCTCCGCGGTAGTGCTCGGACAGGTAGACGTAGAGCGCCCGGTGGTGCTCGCGCAGCATCGCCGTGGGCACCCCGGCGGTGGAGTGACCCCCGACGTGGGTGATGACGGCTGCCGGGACGTGGACGTTTTGCCAGCCAGCCTCGGCCAGGCGTCGGCACAGGTCCATGTCCTCGCAGTACATAAAGTACTTCGGGTCGAAGCCGCCCACCTGCTCCCACGCCTCGCGTCGCAGGACCATCAGCGAGCCCGACAACCAGCCGGTGACGCCCTCTACCGGCGTACCGGCCTCCGCGCGGTAGGAGCGCGTCCACGGGTTGGAGGGCCACCACCAGCCGAAGACGGCGTGGCCGAAGCCGCGACCGAGGGAAGGGAAGGCGCGTGCCGACGGGTAGAGCAAGCCGTCGACGGTGCAGATCGCCGGGCCCAGGCAGCCGGCGCGGGGCCACCGGGCACCCGCGGCAAGCAGCTCGTCGAGGGCGCCCGGGGTCCAGACCACATCCGGGTTGGCCACCACCACCCAGTCGCCGTCGAAGCCGGACACCGCCAGGTTGGCCGCCTTGCCGTAGCCGAGGTTGGCTCCCGTGCGCAGTAGTCGGACCCCAGCAGGTACGACGGGAACGCCTACTGGCGAGGCGTTGTCGGCCACCACCACCTCGACGGGCACCGAGCAGGCAGTGGTTAGGGAGGACAAAAACCCAGGGAGCACTTCGGCGGAGTTCCAGGTAACCACCACCACGCGGACAGCCGCAGACATCAGCCCGAGACAGCGCGCGCGTAGCTCGCCAGGTGCGCCTCGGCGCTCGCGGCCCAGGTGAACTCCAGGGACCGCTCGTGACCCGCGACGCCGAGCTGGGCCCGACGGTCGGCGTCACCGAGCAGTGCTGTGAGCGCGACCGCGATCGCGTCGGCATCGGGCTCGGTGTAGGCCACTGCGTCCCCGCCGACCTCGGGCAGCGACAGTCGCTGGGTGGTGAGGACCGGAGCACCACAGGCCATCGCCTCCAGCACCGGCAGGCCGAAGCCCTCACCGTGGGAGGGGTAGGCGACGACGAGCGCGCCGCCGAG
>JAYTHM010000503.1:0-3021 GCA_043732645.1 Frankiales bacterium | reverse complement strand
CGCCGACGCCGAAAGCGCCAAGCATCAGGCCGACACCCCCGGCACCCCAGCCGCGGTGGTCTGAGAGGACCGGCAGACCTACGTTGATCGCCCCGGTGAAGCCCAGCTCGACGACGGCGGCCAGGACCAGCAACGAGCGCAGCACCGGGTGGTGGAGGGTGTAGGTCAGTCCCACCCGCACCTCGCCGAGCAGTGGTGCACGCACGGTCGGGCGCCGCGGTCGCGCCCGGGTGAGCAGCAACGCCCCGGCGCCCACCGCGGTCAGCGATGCCGCCAGGGCGAACCCCGTGCTGGACCCCCCTGCAGCCACGGCGAGTCCGCCTAGTGGCGCGCCGAGCATCGTGGCCGCCCGCTGCGCAGTGGCCCGCATGCCTTGCAGCCGGACCGTCTGTTCGGGTTCCACGAGCTGCTGGGGCATGGCCGCCGTCGCAGGCAGGAACATCGCGTCGACCACCCCGAACCCGGCAGCCAGGGCCACGAGCACCGACACCGACGGTGTCAGCGTGAGAGCGAGGACCGCGGCGAGCACCAACACCACGGTGCGCACCGCGTCGCTGCCCAGAGCGGTGCGCCGCGGACCCCACCGGTCGGTCAGAGCCCCGCCCACTAGCAGCAGGACTGCCCGGGGCAGCGACCCGGCCGCGAGCACAACCCCCACCTGAGCCGGGGTCCCGGTCTGCACCGCCGCCCATGCCAGGGCTACGAACCACACCTGGTCCCCGACCAGCGAGCTGAGGTAGCCCACGACCCAGCGCAGCGCGTTCGGGTCCCGGTAGGCCGGCCGCACCCCGCCCGGTGCGGTCACGGCGTGAAGGGGAAAGCCTGGAACACGACCATGACCTGCTCGCGCTCCGGGTCGGTTGGCGCTACCGCCAGCCGGTCGCGCCAGGACTCAAGCAGCTGGGTGAACTCCTGCTGCAGTTCCTGCAGCTCGGCGGGGGTCATCCTCAGCAGCGGGTTGTCCGAGCTGACGGCCGCGTCCTGCCACGCCGCACCCCACCCTGATCGGGAGTCCAGCCAGGTCTGGCGGTACGCCGCACGGTGGGCGTCCATCTGTCGCCCCGCCTCAGCTACCCCGGCCGCCACCTCCGGGCCTTCACCCAGGTCCGACCGCGCCCAGGAGAAGCCGACGCTCGTCGGTCGCCACCACCGCTGTCGGGCGTCGGCGGCACCCGGAGGACTGGGGTCGACCTCGACGTAGCCGTGGCGGGCGAGCTGGCGCAGGTGGTAGCTGACCAGCGAGACCGACTCGTCCACACCCTCAGCCAACGTGGTCGCCGTGGCCGACCCCGCCAGGGTCAGGGCGTAGTACAGCCGCAACCGCAGCGGGTGCGACATCGCTCGCACCGCAGCCATCTCGGTCACTCGACGGGTCGGGGTCATCCCCACACGGTACTGCGAAAGACAATTTGTGCAATAACCCTTCTCGAGTTGGTCTGACGCAGACGGAGACCCGGGGGCGCTCGGCCTGACAGGGGTCCGTCGAAGAGCCTGGCTCGACCCGTCAGGGGGTATGCCGATACGGGAACCCCAGGCGGCGCATCCAGCGCGGTCGGCACCAAGGTTGGCGGGGCGTCCCGCCGCGGGATCGACGTCCGGGACGACGGGTGGCGTAGCGGGCCCTTCGGCAAGGCAGCCGTGCTCGCGGCTCTGCCCGGCACCGTGGGACTCATCGAGCCGGGGGCAGCAGCTCCGCCCGCACGCAGTGCGTCTCCCAAGGCATCGACACATCGTCACGCCCGGTCGTGTCGGGGTGGGTGGTCAACAGGTCCCGCACCTCGACGACGAGCCGGGCTCGCTCGTCGCCGGGCAGCGTGATGACGTGGCTGCGGGAGGTGATGTCATCGACGAGCCCGTCCGGGGTCGTCCACCGCGTCCAGGCCACGGTGGTCGTCTCGTCGGGGCCGAACGGGGTGGCGGTGGGGGTGCGCTGCACCGGTTGCCCACCCCGGGCGCGTCGGGCGACCACCCGGGCCAGCTCGGCGGTCCACGAGCCCTCGGGCTCCAGCGGACGGTTCCACAGCAGCCCGAGGTGACCGCCGGGGGCGAGCACCCGGGCCACCTCGGGCAGCGCCCGCACGGGGTCGACCCAGTGCCAGGCCTGGGCGACGAGAACAACGTCGACCGACGCGTCGGGCAGCGGGAGGGCCTCGGCGGTGCCGGCCAGGACACGGACGTCGGGGAGCACGCGGGTGAGCTCGGCGCGCATCTGCTCCAGCGGCTCCACGGCGACCACGTCTAGACCGCGGGCCACCAGCTGGCGGGTGAGCTTGCCGGTCCCGGCACCGAGGTCGAGAACCCGGCGGGCGCCGGGCGGGAGCACGAAGTCCACGGCCTCGGTGGGATAGCCCGGCCGTCCGCGCTCGTACGCGGCGGCCGCGGATCCAAAGGAGGTCGCTCGATCGGCGCTCATGGCACCGAGTCTGCCTCGTGGCCGGGCGCCACCGAGGACCGACACGGCCACCTACGACTACGGGCCCGAGCTACACCACCCAAGGGGAACTCCGCCCCAGGCAAGGTACCCAACACCGTCGACCGAGGCTGGGCGTAACCGCGGCCTCCGATCTCGGGCTGTTCCGGGAGCCGATCGGTGTGCGGACTCTGTTGTGGGGTCTCAGGTCTTGCGGAGGTGGGCCAGGACGGGCTCGTCGGACCACAGCTGGACCTCGATGTAGCTGTCGACGGGTTGGCGCTGGTGTCCGGTGTAGCCGGCGACCTCGTCCGGTGCGCCGTCGGCGTGGGGGTTGTAGCGGGCTGCCAGCTCGTGGAGCGCGTCGAGGCGGTAGAGACGACCGGCGTGGTCGGGATGTGGCGCGGGGAGCCCGAGCGGTACGCCGAGGCCCATGGCGGTGATGCTGTCGGCGTAGGTGAGGCTGGTGACCTCGGATGGCAGCGCCGACAGGGGCAGCCGGACAGTGCCGACGTCCAGGTAGAGGCCGGCGAACCAGTCGCTTGCACCGAGGACGAAGTAGTGCGGTGCGCGGCGCTGGGGCCTGCCACCAGCAGCGACGAAACGCTCCC
>JAYTHM010000502.1:0-3023 GCA_043732645.1 Frankiales bacterium | reverse complement strand
ATGCTCCGGAGCCGACGTGCCGGAGTGGCTGCTCAGTGGCTCGCGACGAGCGCGACACTGGCGACCGCCCCGATCGTCCACGCGGCCGTGCGCCACGCACTGATCCGCAGCAACCGGTGGAGGAGGCCGTTGTCGAAGGAGCTCAGGCGTTCGTGTGTCGGCACAGCACCCCAGACGGTCAGGGCGACCGTTGCCAGAGCGCACGCGGTAGCCAGCGCGAGCAGCCATCGGGGACCCGTGTCCGTGACCAGCAGGGCCGCCAGCGTCACGCCCTGCACCAGCCAGGGAAGACCCACGGCATAGGTGATCCGCCGGCTGTGGGCAGCGTGGAAGCTCGGCCACTGCTCGGACGGTCCGACGATACCGAAGCTGGGGTAGACCACCAGCTGCACGACCCAGGACAGCCCGGCCAGGAAGCAGGTGGTGGCAGCGTGCAGGAGCAGAAGCATCACCCCCGCATCGTCCACTCAGCAGCGGGCGTTGTCGCTCGCGCAAGAGTCGGAGGCCCATTCGTTCGACGTACGTCAAGGAATCGTTCGACATTTGTCGTACCTGTGGAAGGATACGTGAATGCCCAAAGCGCTGCCACTTCTCGACATGACCGAGCCCGTCTGCTGCGCGTCACTCGGCGCCGGCGTCATGGACTCCGGTGATGCACTCGCGGTCGCCCTGCGGCTGAAGGCGCTAGCCGACCCGGTCCGGGTGCAGCTGATGAGCATGCTGCTTGCCGAACCCGAGATGGGGATCTGCACCTGCGACCTTGCCCCTGCCGTCGGGCTGACCGAGGCGACAGTGAGCCACCACCTCAAGCAGCTCCGTGACGCGGGGCTCGTCGAGGGCAGCCGAAAGGGCACCAACGTCTTCTACCGGCCCCAGTCGGCGGCCCTGCGCGCGCTCGTTCGCGTCCTCGACCCGACCTGCTGCTGAAAACCCGCCACCATGACCGCTCCCAGCACCCCCGCCCGGCCCGGCCTGGAGCTCTCGCCCCTGGTGCGCAAGGTCTTCGCCGAGTTCCTCGGCAGTCTGCTGCTCGCCGCGACCGTCGTCGGGTCCGGCATCGCGGCAGCCTCCCTGTCACCCCACGACGTCGGACTCGAGCTGCTCGAGAACGCCCTCGTGACCGGCGCCGCCCTCGTCGCCCTGATCCTCGCCCTGGGACCGGTGTCGGCCGCTTTCAACCCCGTCGTCACTCTTGCTGAGCGGGTCTTCGGGGCGATCAGCACGGGCGAGGCCACGGCGTTCATCGCCGCTCAGGTCGTGGGCTGCTGCGCGGGCACGGTCCTGGCCAACGTGATGTTCGACCTGAACGCGGTCAGCCTCAGCACGCACCACCGAGACACAGCCGGCCTGTGGCTCGGCGAGGTCGTCGCCACCTTCGGGCTGTTAGTGGTGATCTTCGGCGTCGTACGTGGCGGCCGCGCTCCCATCGTTGCCTTCGCCGTCGGTGGCTACATCACCGCCGCCTACTGGTTCACCAGTAGCACCAGCTTCGCCAACCCCGCCATCACCCTCGGCCGGACCCTGAGCGACACCTTCGCAGGCATCGCTCCGAGCAGCGTCCCGATGTTCGTGCTCATGCAGCTCCTAGGTGCTGCCCTGGCCCTGGCTGCGGTCCTCGTGCTCTACCCCGATGCGGCTCAGGTCGCCAACGACCTCACGCACCTCGACTCGCCACCACCGATCCGTCAGGACGTCGCGTGAGCTTGCCCGTGATCCTGTTCGCCTGTGTCCACAACGGCGGACGCAGCCTCGCCGGCAAGGTCCTCACCCGGCACTACGCGAGCGGTGCCGTGACCGTGCGGTCCGCCGGCTCCGATCCGGGCGCCTCGTTAAACCCGGTCGTGGTCGAGGTGCTGCACGAGCGGGGCCTGTCCACCGATGGTGAGGCGCCCCGGCAGCTCACCCGGGACGGCGTCGTCGGAGCCGACGTCGTGGTGACGATGGGATGCGATGAGGCCTGTCCGTACGTACCGGGCAAGCGCATCGTGGACTGGGAGCTTGACGACCCGAAGGACCAGGACCTGCAGACCGTACGGCGGATCGTCGACGAGATCGACGTCCGTGTCCGCGCACTGCTCCTGGAGTTCGGCGTCGAGGTGCCCGACAGGGCCTAGGCAGTACGCGTCGCTATTTCTGCCGCGCAGCAGCTTGCAGCAGTCCCCTCACCACTTCCGCACGATCCACCCGGCGTTGTCGTTGCAGACGATCACTGCCAACGACAGCGTCGGCATGGGGTGTGGCACTTGTCCAGGACGGACCAGACCGATGCTGCCTTGTCGGCCGTGAGGGAGGTCACCCGGTCGCGAACTTGTGCTTGTAGCCAGCAAATAGTTTGCTGTGGCTCATGGAAAGCTACGCACGCCTGTGGGTCGAGGTCGCGGTGCTCGTGCGCGGCATGAAGCACCTGAGCGTGCGCAGCATCGAAGCCACCGGGGTCCCCTGCGAACTGGCCGGGATGCACGTGCTCGGCAGGCTCGACCAGCTCGGCCCGGTACGGCTCACCGACCTGTCGCATGGGCTCGGGCTCGACCCGTCCAGCGTCAGCCGTCAGGTCACGGCCCTGGAGCGCAGCGGCTGGGTGACCCGGGAGAAGGACCCGTCGGACCTGAGGGCCCAGCAGCTGGTACTCACCGACTCCGGCCGTCAGATGGTGGACGCCGTGCGCGAAGAGCGCGCTGCCGCGCTCGAGCGCCTCACCCCGGACTGGACGGCGGAGCAGGTCGACGACCTCACGGCCCGCCTCGCCCGCCTGAACCATGACCTCGAGGTCAACGGGGACCGCCCCGAGCCCCAGCCTCACGACCGCACCGAAGCCCGACTGGAGAACGCATGACCACCCCTGAAGCCGCGACGACAGCCCCTAAGAACACGGGGTTGAGCCACCGGCAGATCCTCACCATCATGTCCGGGCTGCTGCTCGGCATGTTCCTCGCCTCGCTGGACCAGACCATCGTCTCGACCGCCATGCGGACGATCGCTGACAAGCTCAACGGACAGACGGCGCAGGCGTGGGTCACGACGGC
>JAYTHM010000501.1:0-3023 GCA_043732645.1 Frankiales bacterium | reverse complement strand
GGGCACGTACGACGTCACCGGCCGGCTACACCCCTGCCCGGACGGCGACCCGGGCGGTGGTCCAGTGTTGGAAGACGCCGTCCAGGGCGCCGATGGTGAGGACGCGCTGATGCTGGCCCGGACCCGCGCCGACGTCGACGCCCTCAACAGTCGAGCCCGCGCCGCCGCCGTCGCCGACGGCCTCATCACCGGCCCTACCACCACGGCGGGGGAGCGGGACTGGCAAGCCGGCGACCTGCTCCGGACCCGCCGCAACAACCGCCAGCTCACCCTCGACCACGCCCGCGGGCGAGACTCTGATCGTCGCGGGCAAGACTCTGGGCAAGACTCCCACCGGCCTGGGCAAGGGTCCGGGCAGCGTGGGCAAGGGTCTGGCATGCAGAACGGGCACGGGTCGGGGCATGTTCGTAACGGCGACCGGTACCGCGTCCTCGGACCGGGACCGGCCGGCGGGCTGATCGTGGAGGACCTCGCCGGGCGGGGTCGGGTGGTGCTGCCGGCGGACTACCTGGCTGAGCACTGTGAGTACGGCTGGGCCTCCACCATCGACGGCGCGCAAGGCGTCACCGCCGACCTCGGCCTGGTTCTCGTGCGGCCGGGGATGGACCGCGAACACCTCTACGACGCGATGACCCGCGGCCGGCACGGCAACCACGCCTACATCACCCCCGACCCCGTGGCCGACCCCGACGCCGATGAACACCACGGCCCCGGCCCCGGCGGTGGGGCTCGTCGCTCCGGACCCGGTGAGCAGCCCAGCCCCAGCGACGCCGAGCAGCAGCTCCGGGAACAGGCGATGCAGGTCTTGCGGACCGCAGTCGTGACCAGCGGCGCGCAAGACGCCGCCCACACGGCGCTGGCGACCGCCCGCGAGGTCGCGGCCACCGCCGCCCGCCGGCAAGCCGAGCGGCACGCCGCCCAAGCCGAAGCCCAACGCCGGGCCACTCGGCAGCTCCCGGTCAAGCATGAGCAGACCCTGCAGCAAGTCACCGACCATCGCACCCGCGCCCAGCAGCTCCAGACCCGGCAGGCCGAACTCCAGGCAAGCCACGACGAAGCCCGCGGGCAGCTCGGGGCGCTGCCGCGGTGGGCGCGACACCACCGCCGCGATGTCCTCCAAGGCGTGATCAGCGGCACCCAGCAGGAGCTGGGCAAGGTCCGGTACGAGCAGGGCAGCGTCGCCAGCGAGATCGAACGGCTCACCCGCCGCGCCGACCAGCAAGCCCGCGAACGTGACACCACCAGCAGCGATGCCGCCCGTGCGACCGCCCGCCGGGCCTGGGCCGACGTCTGGGACGGCACCGGCCTGACCAGCCCCCGCCCCACCCGCGACCCCTGGCCCACGCCGGCTCGCGGACCTGAGACGCCGAGCCGAACCCGCCCAGGCCTGTCCTCGCCGTCGTACTACCCGCAGCCACCGCAACCCGGTCGAGGACGCAGTCGCTGAAGCGTCACTGAAGGTTGTTCGCCGCTGCTGTCCGATCCCACCCTGCGACGACACCTGTAAGGAAGGGAGAAGCGTCACGCGACGGGGGCCAGCTGATGAGCGACCGCAAGGAGAGCAGCGGGCCGGGCTCCCTCGGCGCTGCCACCGACGGTGTTGGTGCGCTGGCGTTCCCGACGGCCAAGCCGCCGATCTGGTCACGATCGGATAACACCTTGCCAGCGGTGGTCGGTGACGGAACAGCACCAGACAACACAGGCCAGGGCTGCCCGATTCAGGACAGTCCGCAACGCACAAATCCGGCCGGCTGCTGTCTCAGCAGAGCCATTTGCCGCACCTACAACAGGTGTGAGATCAACGAATCTCCACCGTCGCCTCAACCCCTGCGCCACCACGGAGGACCCATGCTGCTGACCGTCGAACAGGCTGCCGAACGCCTCGGTACCAGCGTCCGTTTCATCCGCCGACTCCGCACCGAACAACGCCTGACCATCGTCAAGCTCGGCAAGCACATCCGGATCGACAGCACCTACCTCGACGCCTACGTCCACGCCAACCGCCAAGAAGCCCTCAGCACCCAGACCCAACCGGTGGCTTCCGATGGCCGAGCGGCGCTCGTCGTCGCGCGCGGGTCAGAGGGTCGACATGGATCGCGCTGAGGTCCTCCGCCAGCCGGCTCGGGACGAGAGTGTGGTCTCCAGCGGTCCCGGACTGGACTTGTCGTGACACGCGCCGCTCGCCGTCAGCCCAGTGCCCTCCAAGGGGCGCTCTTCCCGTCCAGCGGCCCGAGCGAGGAAGCCGCATCCCGACCCGCCCGGATCCTCCAGATCACGCCAGCCGAAGGACCCGCAGAGCAAGGTCAGACCTGCGCTGTCGACCCGGCGAGTGCCTTCCTGACGGCGCTCGAGGTAATCGCCCGCTACGGCTGGGGGCGCACCAAGGGCTACCGGATGCTGCGATCCGACGGCTTCCCCCGTCCGATCGGCGGCGACCGGTATCGGCTCGACACCCTGGTCGCCTGGGAGAACTCGCAACTGACTGCTGCGCGCCCGGCGAAACCGGTGCCCAGCCTCCCGCCGCGCAAGCGCGTTCGCGCGAGTTGAGGTCAGTAGTCCTCGAGCGCAGCTGTGACGTCAGCCAGCGCGTCCACTCCGGAGCGGACGTAGTGATCGAGCACAGTCGCCAGCTTGTCGCCGAGCCACGCAGCGACGTCGGCCCATTCCCTGCCCAGCTCGTCGTGCCAGAAGCCGGCGGCGTGGTGCCGGAGGTTCCGGTAGACGATGTGCTTGGGCCACGCCTTGTCCTTGTCGTTCGTCGCGAGCCATCGGCGCACCCGGTGCCAGCGGTCGTTGAACAGCTCGGACCGCGGGGGGAGTCCGGTCTCGGTGTCGACGAACAGCCACAGCTCGTCGTCCGCAGCGACATCGAGCTCCCACCAGCGTTCGAGCGAACCGGCCAGCTCCCCACGCCGCGCGCGTTCCGCCGTCTGCGCCACCGTCACCTGCTTCACGGACGCATCGGAGGGCAGGTCCAAGAGCTGAGCGCACCGAGGAAGGAGCTCGGCTCTCAGGGAGGCGGG